>JBIIVZ010000250.1:0-4336 GCA_044339175.1 Roseateles sp. | reverse complement strand
CCGGGGCGGTACACGAACAGCACCGTCCCGGCTCACAGCAAGTGCCCAATCAGGTCTTTCTATTGCGGCGGCTGACCAAAGCCAAGCCCGCCAAGCCTGCAAAGGCCAACGCAATGCCGCCCGGCTCCGGCACGACGCTGATGCGCACACCCAGGTCCTGGAAGTCGTGGTCGCCGGTGCCGGGCAGATCGGTCAGGCCGGCATAGACAGCGGTGCCGCTGGATTGGAAAATCCCAGAGGCCAGATAGGGATCCACGCCAAGGAAATACCCTGGGCTGCCAGGTGCATTCGGATTCAACAGATCGGGATGGGGATCGGGATTTCCTCCGATGACGTTGTTAGTCACCGTGACGCCATTGCCGGTGACGTATTGGAACGCGATCATGCCGGCGTTCAAGGAAAACGTGTATTGGTTCTGCCCAAATTGACCGCCGGAAAGGTTGCTACAGGACGGAGTAGTACCGCCAACTGCAACGGTGCAGGCAGGAGTCGCTGGATTCCTAAATAGTTCCTCGCTTGCTTGATATGTACCGTCCTGATTTGAGTCGACGAAGAAATGGTTGCTCAGTGATGCATCGCCTGACCCCATGAACTGGAACGTGACGTCAGTCGCTTTGTCGAGATACAAGTGGGAGCTGTGCCAACCCGTCATGCCGGTGCCAGGGAAACTCGGATCAGGCTGAAACCCCGGTGCGACAGGATTCCAGACGCCACCTGGAGCATTGGGCAGGCCGGGCAGCGCGGGTGAAGTATTGCCGCCCGGATCACCAATGGTTTCCTGGTGTATGGCAAGTGGCGCTGTTGTCGTCGGATTGACAGGCGTGCCCGCCGTCCAATCCACAATCGTCAATAGCGGCGTTGCCTGTGCCGAGCCTACAGCACCAAATAACGCAATAGCTCCCAGCACCGCACTCGCCACGAGCCGTCTGTTGCAATTCAATAACTTCATGAAATTCTCCTGTTGAGATGAAATAGCTCTTCAAAGCTGCGCTGCTGCGGACCCACACCTCAGCCTGAACAGCGGCGCTGCCTGAATTTAGAAGCCCTGCCCCGCCAGGCATTGATCCTGCGCAGCCTGCACGGCCACGGCCTGCGCTGACTTAGGGGCATCAAACACCGCAAGCCAGCGGTGTCAGGCCGAAGGTCTGGGAAATTGCCTCTGCGCAATCGTTTTGGGCACCTCGCTGTCGATCATCCAGGCATCTATAGATTCACAGGAGAGCCGTTTTGAATGCAGCGCGTGAAGGCAACAGCGGCGGCGGCATCAGCGCTAGAGATCTGCTCGGGGTCGCCATGCGGTTGAGTTTTTGGAGCCGCGCGGTGTTGTGGGTTTGGGTGATGGCTGGTGCCTTGGCACTGTCGGGCTGCGGTGAAGACAAGGTGGATACTTTGATGACCTCCGCCCGCGCCTATCTGGCCAAAAGTGAGCCCAAGCCTGCAATCATTCAACTGAAGAGCGCTCTGCAACAGCAACCCGACCTGGCCGAAGCCCGGTTTTTACTGGGCTTGGCGCTGCTGAACAGCGACGACGCGAGCGCCGCCGTCATTGAATTGCGCAAGGCACTCAAATTGAAACATCCGGCCGACCTGACGTTGCCACCACTGGCCCGGGCACTGCTGGCCAGCGGCAGTTCACGCGAGCTGTTGGGCAGTTACGCAAGTACAGAATTGGTCAGCCCCGTCGCCGCAGCCGAGCTGAAGACCGCGATAGCCACGGCGTATTTGAGGCTGGGCGACAAGGCACGCGCCAACGCGGCCTTGCAAGAAGCGTTCAAGCAGCAAGCGGGCTATGTGGGCGCGCAACTGGTGCAAGCCCAGCTGTTGGCGGCGGACAACAAGTTCGAGCCCGCCTTGAACATGCTGAACTTGGCCTTGAAGCAAACACCCGAGGACCCCGCCGCATGGCAATTGCGCGCCGAGTTGCTGAATGGTGCCAAAGCCGAGCCCGCCCTGGCGCTGGAAGCCTATCGCCATGCGCTGCGCCTTCGCCCGGACTGGGTCGCTGCTCATGTGGGCGCACTCAGCATGTTGCTGGCGCAGCGAGATTTGAGCGCGGCTAAAACGCAGCTTGAAGCGATGAAGAAGGCACTGCCCAACCACCGGCAAACGCTTTATTTCGAAACCGTGCTGGGGCTACAACGGGGTGACCCGGTGGAAGCGCGGCGACTGGCCGACAGGCTCCTGAGCACGGCACCAGCCAACCCCGATTTGATGCGTTTGGCCGGCAGTGCCGCGTTGCAAATGGGCGACCTGCCCAGAGCGGAAACGATGTTCACCAATGCACTGCAAGCAGCACCCGGCAACGCTCTGGTGCGGCGTCTGCTGACCCTGTCCTACTTGCGCAGCGCGCAGCCGAACATGGCGCTGGCGACGATTCAGCCGCTGCTGGATAAGGCAGCACCAGACGCTGAAACACTGAGACTGGCAGCCACCGTGCACCTGCAGTCGGGCAATATCAAGAAGGCGGAAGCACTGTTTGCGGCAGCTTCAAAAATGAAGCCCGATGATGTCCGCGCACGCAACGCGATAGCGCTGAGCCAATTGGACAGTGCCAGCCCCGAACTGGCCGCCACCACCTTGCGTGAAATCGCCGCCTCAGATACGGGCAACACGGTCGATGTCGCGTTGGTGAGCTTGCTGATGCAGCGCAAAGAGTTCGACAACGCCATCAAGGCCATTGACGCCCTGGAGCGCAAACAGCCCGGTCTGCCGTTGAGCATTATTTTGCGCGGCCGGGTGCAGATGCAGCAGGGCGACAGCAGCGCCGCGCGCAACAGCTTCGAGCGTGCGGTCGCGATGGCACCGACCCACTTTTCAGCCTACGCCGCGTTGGCCGAGCTGGATCTGCGTGCCAAGCAACCGGAGGCGGCCAAGCAGCGCTTCGAGGCTTTGCTGAAGCTGGATCCCAAGAACGTCCAAGCCATCGTGGCACTGGCAGCGCTGAGCGAGCGTTCGTCCGGCAGCAAGGAGGAAGTCAATGCGTGGCTGGCCCAAGCGGTCAATGCCAACCCGAACGAGCCCAAGACCCGTGTGTTGCTGATCGATCGTCATTTGCAGAACAAGGACCTCAAGCTGGCCCTGGCGGCCGCCGAGGAAGGTTTGACCGCCCTGCCCAGCAATGCCCAAGTGCTGGATGCGCTGGGCCGCGTCCGAATGGCATTGGCGGACTATGCGCAGGCTGCCAAGGTGTTCAAACAGGTCGCCAGCCTTCAACCGGCCTCGCCGCTGGCGCAATTTCGCTTGGCGGCGGCTCAACTGGCGATGAAGGACAAAACAGCCGGTGCTGAAAGCCTGAACCGTGCGTTGGCTCTGCAGCCTGGCTTTGAGCCCGCGTTGCGCACGGCGATTGAATTGCACTTGGCCACGGGCCGCAACGACGCCGCGCTGACCCTGGCGCGCAACGTTCAAAGGCTGCAGCCCAATGACGCGCTGGGCTATGTCTACGAGGCCGGCATCTTCACCCGTCTGCAGAAATGGGAGGCAGCAAGCCTTGCCTACCGCGCCGGCCTGCGCAAAGCCCCGACGGACTCGGACTTGGCGGTCAGATTGCATGGCGTGCTGTTGCAAAGCCCTAAAGCTGGCGAGGCCGGCAAATTCGCAGAGGCTTGGCAGCGTGAGCATCCCAAAGATGCGATGTTCCTGACCTATGTCGGCGAAACCGCTCTGGCCCAAAAGGACTATGCCAAGGCCGAGTCCAAGTTGCTGATCGTGGCTGACCTGCTGCCCAGCCATGCCGCCACCTTCAACAATCTGGCTTGGCTGCGCCTGCAACTGAAAAAGCCCGGCGGCACGGCGTTTGCTGAAAAAGCCAATTCACTGGCACCCGACAACCCGGCCTTCATGGACACGCTGGCCATGCTGCTGGCGCGAGATGGGCAGTTGGCCCGCGCCAAGGCCGTGCAGCAAAAGGCCGTGGCCTTGCGCCCCGACGCTGCGTCGCTGCGGCTGAATCTGGCCCGCCTCTACATCTCCGCAGGTGACAAGCCGCAGGCTCGAGAGGAGCTGGAGCGGCTGGCAAAGAGCGGTGAAAAGGATTCGGCATTGCGGCTAGAAGTCGGGCAAATGCTGCAGGCGCTGTAACGATTTGCAGCGTTGTATTGGTAGCCTAAATTGATACCCGTCAATTGCGAACTAACGCTTAACAAGGACGCTCTTGCAGTGACTGAGAGAGCGGTCGCCTGCAAGCGGCAGCCCCGCTGATGAAGCGAAAGTTCATGATGCATGCGCTGATGCGGGAGTCAACATCCGGCCGCTGGAGTTCTGAGGCCAGCACCAAGCGGCGACGCTACACCGACGTTGATCTTGGCGGCTCGCCCATGCTCGCTGTCGTTGTACC
>JBIIVZ010000249.1:0-4338 GCA_044339175.1 Roseateles sp. | reverse complement strand
AAGCACCTTGCCATCGCACCGCATCGCAGCCCACTCTGAGTGCCGCGGCTCCAAGTCCGCCTGCGCGGACTTGGACGGCACGAAGGACAGACGCGTCTCGCGTCTGGCAGCCGCGTCCAACTGCCGAATCTAGGCTGAACCTGACGTGAAACCCGCATGAAAAAGGCGCCCACCGGGCGCCTTTTGCTTTGGCCAATACTTACCGGCTTAGCCTCTGGCTAAACCTCCGCCCAAAGCCTTGTAAAGCTGCACGCTATTCAACAGCTGCGCCAAACGCACTTGGACCAGCACCTGCTGGGCAGCAAATGCCGAGCGCTGGGCGTCGAGCAGTTCCAGGCTGCTCGACGCACCGTTGGCGTAGCGCAACTCGACCAAGCGCAGACGCTCGCTTTCGGCGCGTGCCTGCGCGCCTTGTGCCTGCAACTGGTCGTTGAAGGTAGCGCTGCCGGCCAAGGCATCGGCCACTTCACGGAAAGCAGTCTGCACCGCCTTCTCGTACTGGGCCACGGCAATGCCTTGCGCGGCCTTGGCCGAGGCCAGATTCGCCTCGTTGCGGCCCGCATCGAAGATGGGCAGCAGCACTTGTGAGGCGAAGCTCCAGGCCGTGTTGGTGAACAGATCGGACAACTGCGAGCTGGCGGTACCCAAGCTGGTCGTCAGGCTGATATTGGGGAAGAACGCAGCGCGCGCGGCACCGATATTGGCGCTGGCCGCAATCAGTTGCAGTTCCGCTTGCAACACATCGGGTCGGGCAGCCAAGACTTCGGACGGCACGCCGGCCGGCATGTCGGCCAAGCCCTGCGCCGCCAACAGTGTTCCGACCGGCAAGCTGGCGGGCAAGGACTGCCCGACCAACAACACCAGCGCATTTTGATCCTGGGCCCGCTGCCGCTGCGCCTGCGCCAAGCTGGCCAGCGCCGCCGCAGCAGCCGACTCGGCCGAGCTAAAGTCCAGCGCCGAAGCTGCACCGGCGTCAAACTTCAGCCGGGTCAGGCGCAAACTGTCGGCCCGCGTGGTCGAGGTCAGCTGACTCAAGCCGAGCAGCTCTTCATCAGCCTGTAGCGCCAAATAGCTGGAAGCCACCGCCGCCACCAGCGCGATCTGCGCCGCCCGGCTGCCCTCAGCACTGGCCAAATAACGGGCCGCGGCTGCTTCGCTCTGGTTCTTCACCCGGCCGAACAGATCCAGCTCGTAAGCGGTGATCTGCAAACCGGCTTGGTAGCTGTTGGTGACCGTGTTGTTGGCACCCGGCAGACGATTGCTGGAGATGCCGGCACTGACCGTCGGCAAGCGGCTGGCGTCAGCCACCCGCGTCAAGGCCCGGGCTTGCTCGACATTCAGCAGCGCCACGCGCAGGTCGCGGTTGTTCTGCAGCGCCAGCGCGATCAACTCACGCAAGCGGGCATCGTTGCCGTAAAAACTCTGCCAAGGCAAGGCGGTAGCCGCTGCTGTCCCGGCACTGGCACTGGCAGATGCGCCAGCCGTGGGCCAGTCAGCCGCCACCGGCGCTGCGGGGCGTTGGTGCTCGGGGGCCAGCGACATGCAGCCGGCCAGCATCAAGGCAACCGCGGCGGTCACAAGGGTTGGATAGCTTTTCATTCAGTGCCCCTGGTTGCTGTTGTCGGCGATGGCTTTGTTGACCGGCGGATCGCTCGGATCCTCATGGGCATATTTACGCCGCTGCCGCTCGCTACCTTTGAAAATACCGCGCACCACCACGAAGAACACCGGCACGAACAAGACAGCCAGCATCACCGCCGTGATCATGCCGCCGACCACGCCGGTGCCGATGGCCCGCTGGCTGGCGGAACCTGCACCGGAAGCAAGGAACAGCGGCATCACGCCCAGGATGAAGGCCAGCGAGGTCATCACGATCGGGCGGAAGCGCAGGTGCGCGGCCTCCAACGCCGCTTCAACAGCGCTCTTGCCCTGCGCCTGCAGATCCTTGGCGAACTCGATGATCAAAATCGCGTTCTTCGCCGATAAACCGATGATGGTGATCAGCCCGACCTGGAAGTAGACGTCATTCGAATACCCGCGCATCAGCGTTCCCAGCAACACGCCCAGCACGCCCAGCGGAACGACCAGAATCACCGACAGCGGAATCGACCAGCTTTCATACAAAGCCGCCAGGCACAGGAACACCGCCAGAATGGCAAAGCCGTACAAAATCAGCGACTGCGAACCCGCCAGCTTTTCCTCGCGAGATTGACCGGTCCACTCGAAACCGAAGCCGGGCGGCAATTGCGCTGCCAGGTTTTCCATCTCGGTCATGGCCGCACCGGAGCTGAAGCCGGGCGCTGCTTCGCCGCTGATGCGGATCGCGGGATAGCCGTTGTAGCGCACCGTCTGCATCGCGCCCGTCACCCAATGGGTGCTGGCAAAAGCGGACAGCGGCACCGGCTGGCCCTTGCTGTTCATCGCATTCAAGCGCAACAAGTCTTGCGACTGCATGCGGCGCGGTGCATCAGCCTGCACGATCACGCGCTGCAAGCGGCCCTCGTTCGGGAAATCGTTCACAAAGGTGGAGCCCAGCGAGGTCGACAGCACCGAATTGATCGCGTCGAAGGACACGCCCAGCGCGCTCGCCTTGTCGCGGTCGATGTCCAGCTTCAACTGCGGTGCATCCTCCAGACCGTCGGCACGCACTTGGGTCAACAACTTGCTTTGCGACGCCATCCCTATCAACTGGTTGCGCGCGGCGATCAGCGCCTCGTGGCCCTGGCTGGCGCGGTCTTGCAGCCGGAAGCTGAAACCGGTGGCGTTGCCCAGCTCCGGTATCGGCGGCGGGCTCAGCGGCAAGATGAAGGCATCGCGGACGCCCATCAGGGCACCGAAGGCCCGACCGGCCAGCGCCGAGGCCGAGTTTTCCGGCTCGGTGCGCTCTTTCCAGTCTTTCAGCGTGACGAAGGCCAAAGCCGCGTTCTGTCCGAGCCCGGAGAAGCTGAAGCCCAGTACGCCGACGATGCTTTCCACCTCGGGCTGCTTGAGCATGTATCCCTCGACTTGTTTCATGACCGCCTGCGTCCGCTCCTGCGTGGCACCGGCGGGCAACTGTACGTTGACGACGATGGTGCCCTGGTCTTCGTTGGGCAAGAAGGAGGTCGGCAGCCGTTGATACAGCACCACCACCGCACCGATGATGGCGGCATAGATCACCAAATAACGACCGGCGCGCTTGAGCAGGCGTGAGACCACGCTCTCATAGCCCTTGGCCGTGCGGGCAAAGCCGCGGTTGAACCAGCCAAAAAAGCCCGTCTTCGCATGCTGATGACCGGCGTCCACCGGCTTCAGCAACGTGGCGCACAGCGCCGGCGTCAAGGACAAGGCCAGGAAGGCCGAGAAAGCAATCGAGGCCACCATGACGGCCGAGAACTGCCGGTAAATATTGCCGACCGAGCCGCTGAAAAATGCCAGCGGCACGAACACCGAGATCAACACCACGGTCACGCCGATCACCGCACCGGAGATCTGCCCCATCGCCTTGCGGGTCGCCTCACGCGGAGACAAGCCCTCCTCGCTCATGATGCGCTCGACGTTTTCCACGACCACGATCGCATCGTCCACCACGATACCGATGACCAGCACCATGCCGAACATCGTCAACACGTTGATCGAAAAGCCCAAGGCCAGCAGCGAGCCCAGCGTGCCCAGCAGGGCAATCGGCACCACGATGGTCGGGATGACGGTGTAGCGCCAGTTCTGCAAGAACAGGAACATCACCAAGAACACCAACACAATCGCTTCAACCAGTGTCTCGGCAACCTGCGAAATCGAGATCTTGATGAAGCGGGAGGCGTCGTAAGGGATCGTCCAGGTCACGCCCTCGGGGAAGTACTTCGACAACTCGGCCATGCGAGCGCGGATCGCACCGGCGGTTTCCAGCGCATTCCCGGTCGGTGCCAATTGAACGCCGATGCCAGTGGACGGCTTGCCGTTCAAGCGTGCCGAGGTGGCATAGCTTTGGCCACCGAGCTCAATGCGGGCCACATCCTTCAAGCGCACGGTCGAACCGTCGGTGTTGGCGCGCAGCACGATATTGCCGAACTGCTCCACATTGGTCAGCTGGCCGTTGACGATCACGGTGGCGGTCAGACCTTGGCCGTCGATATTGGGCAGATCACCCAGGCTACCCGCAGTCACCTGCGCGTTTTGGGCGCGGATGGCGGCAGTCACCGAGTCCGACGAGAGGTTGAAACTTTGCAGTTTGGCCGGGTCGATCCAGACACGCATCGCGCGCTCGGAGCCGAACAATTGCGCCTGCCCAACACCGGCGACGCGTTGCAGCTCAGGCACGACATTGCGTGAGGCGTAGTCCCCCAGCGCAATCGGGTCATA
>JBIIVZ010000248.1:0-4342 GCA_044339175.1 Roseateles sp. | reverse complement strand
CCTCGGCCTTTTTGGTCTCGCCGTTTTGCAAAAACGCCTCGCCCGCGAGCGAATAGACCTGCGCATCCGGCGTGCCGTTCAGCAGCAGCGGCTGCACCGCGCTGACGGCCTTGGCCGGGCGCGCCGTGACCAGATAGATCTGCGTCAACATGCGGCGCGCGGCCGATAAGTTGGGCGATATTTTCAAAGACTTGGCCAGCCATTCTTCGGCCTGCACATAGGATTTCAGCTCGAACTCCACCGCCCCGGCCAATTGCAGGGCCAGCGCGTTCTCGGGCGCCACCTTCAACAACTGCTGCATCAGCTCGCGCGTGGCCTTGTAGTCCTTGCGCATGAAGGTCAGCAAGGCGTCGAAATACATCGTCTGCGGGTGATTGGGCAAGACTTTTTTCAAGCCGGGCAAATGCTCGGTCGCGGCGGCCGCATCACCGGCCTCCATCCAATAATTCATCAAACTGGCATGGGCCGACACATCGTCCGGCTGCAGCAACAGCGCTTGGCGATAAGCAGCTACTGCGGCAGCGGTGGTGGTAGCTGCGCTGGCAGCGGCAGCAGATGCGGCCGCCGCTGCGGTGGCGCTGACGTCCAGCGTCTTGCCGCTGCGGCTGGCAGCCAGCAAGATATCGCCCTTCAAACGCCAGACCTCGGCCAGCTTGGCCTCGCGCTTCAACAAGGCCTCGGCCATTTGCAGGGCGGCGGTCAGATCGCCCTCACGCGCCTTCAGGCGGATCTGGAAAATCATGGCCGGGGCGTAATCGGGCACTGCCTTCAACGCCGCTTCCATCGCGGCCACGGCCTTGTCGTGCGAGCCCATCGCGTCGTAAGCCACCGCCAACGAGGTGGCCAGATCGGCCCGGGCCGCCGGCGTGCCGAGCTGAACGCTGGCGAATTGCTCGATCAACAGTTTGAACGCCTGGTTGGCCACTTGCGCACGAGCAATCAGCGGCGACACCTGATCGGGCGCATATTGCAAGGCCGCAGCTTTGCGCAACTCCACCTCGGCCGAGCGACTGTCACCGGCTTCAAAAAAGGCCTTGCCCAACAAATAGCGCGCCTCTGCGGCGTCGGGCTTTTGCTGAATCGCGTTCTTCAATTGGATGATGGCGGCCTTGCTGTCGCCCTTGGCCAACAGCGCCTTGGCCGAGCCCATCAGGCTGTCAAAGCCCTCCCCGCCACAGCCAGCCAGCAGGCAGGCCGTCAAAACACTGGTCGCGATCAGTTTGAAAGTGGACATGGTCGTCGAAGCGCCGGTTGAAAACTTGAAGGCAAGATAGACAGAGCCCCTGCGCCGACGCTGCTCGCGTGCACGTACACGCACGCGCACGAGCGCACCGGGTCACGGATCGCCAAAAGTATAAAGTCTGCCGCTCAAGCAATTCGTCAGGCCTCGCGCCACCGAACGCGAAATTTCTCGCCCCTCACCAACCCACCTCACCTCACCTCACCTCGCGCCAGCCGCTCAAACCTCCAACCACTCCTTGCGGATGTAGCTGTTGGCGCGCAGCTCGGCCGGTGTGCCTTCGAACACGATACGGCCGTGGCCCATCACATAGCAGCGCTGTGAAATCTCCAGCGCGATGGCGAGCTTTTGCTCGACCAGCAAGACGGCGATGCCGCGGCGCTTCAGCTCCTTCAGATATTCGGCCACCAACTCGACGATCTTGGGGGCCAAGCCTTCGGTCGGCTCGTCGATCATGATCAGGTCGGGATCGCCCATCAGCGTGCGGCACAGCGTCAGCATCTGCTGCTCGCCGCCGGACAACACGCCGGCCTCGGTGTGCTGACGCTCCAGCAGCCGAGGGAACAAGCGGTACATGTCGTCAAAATTCCAGCGCGGGTTCTTGGCCCCATGCTTTTGGCCGAGCAACAGGTTCTGGTGCACGGTCAACTTGGCAAAGATGTCACGGTTTTCGGGCACATAGCCGACACCCAAGTGGGCAATCTCGTAGGCCTTCAAGCCGAGCAAGGCCTTGCTACCGAACTGAATCGTGCCGTGCCCATCGACCTGCCCCATGATGGTCTTGACCGTGGTCGAGCGGCCCGAACCGTTGCGTCCCAGCAGGCTGACGATTTCACCGGGACGCACCTCCATCGTGACGCCGTGCAAGATGTGGCTTTTGCCGTAAAACGCGTGAACGTTGTCGAGCTTGAGGATGCGACCTGCGGTGCCGCTGGTAGCCGTGGCCGTGGCCGTTGTGGTCGTCGTTGTCGTTGTTGTCTTCGTCGTGGAACTCATGCGCCAGCCCCTTGCGTCTCGGCCAGCACCGAGCCCAAATAAGCCTCCTGCACCCGGGCGTTGGCGCGCACCGCATCGGGCTCGTCAAAGGCGATCACCTCGCCGTACACCAGCACGGCAATCTTGTCGGCCAAGCCGAACACCACACCCATGTCGTGCTCCACGGTCAGCAAGGTCTTGCCCACCGTCACCTCGCGGATCAATTGAATGAAGCGATGGGTTTCGCTCTTGCTCATGCCCGCCGTCGGTTCGTCCAGCAAGATCACGCTGGAGCCGCCGGCAATCGTGATGCCGATCTCCAGCGCGCGCGCTTCGGCGTAGGTCAGATTCATCGCCAGCACATCGCGGCGCTTGTCCAGCTTGATCATCTCCAGCACCTGATCGGCGCGGTCATTCGCGTCGTGCAGCTCGGTCAAAAACTTCCAGAACGAGTAGCGATAACCCATGCTCCACAGCACCGCGCAGCGGATGTTCTCGAACACCGACAGCCGAGTGAACAGGTTGGACACCTGGAAGCTGCGCGAAAGACCTAGCCGGTTGATCTGATAGGGCTTCTGCCCATCAATGCGCTGGCCGTGCAAGCGGATCTCGCCGCTGCTGAGGCCGAAGCGGCCGCTGATCAGGTTGAACAGCGTCGATTTGCCCGCACCGTTGGGGCCGATGATGGCCACCCGTTCACCCGCTTTGACCTGCAGTTGCGCACCCCGGATGATTTCGGTCTTGCCAAAGCTTTTGCGCACATCCAGCAGCTCCAGCGCAAATTCGTTCCCGCTCATAGCGCCTCCCTGCGTTTGATTTCTTTCTCGATCTCTTCTTGGGCCTGACCCCATTCCAGCGTGAACTGCCGTCGCGCCATTTCGAACAGGCCCAGCCCCACCAGCAAGATCATTCCCGAGCCAAACCAGGCGTCGAGGTGCGCGCTGTTCAGCGTCACCCCGATGAAGGTCAGCTCAGGGCCCAGCGCTTCATTCAACTGCCGGTGATAGAGCATTTCGATCATCGCCCCGCCGCCGACCAGCATTGTCAGAGCCGTGCCGGCCAAGGCGAGATAAGAAGTCCACAAGCGCCGCAGCTTGCCGTAGGCCGCCAAGCGCAGATTCATCATGATCAGGCCGGCAAAGCCGCCGGGCGCATACATCACCATGAAGACAAAGATCAAGCCCAAGTAGAGCAGCCAGGCCTTGGTCAACTCGGACAACAGCACCAGCGCCACCACCATCAGCACCGCGCCGATGATGGGCCCAAAGAAGAAGGTGGCACCGCCCAGAAAGGTGAACAGCAAATAGGCACCGGAGCGGCCCGCGCCGACCACCTCCGCCGTGACGATCTCGAAGTTCAAGGCCGCCAAACCGCCCGCGATGCCGGCAAACAGGCCGGCGATCATGAAGGCGAGGTAGCGTATCCACTGCGTGTCATAGCCGATGAACTCGACCCGCTCGGGGTTGTCGCGCACGGCGTTCAGCATCCGGCCCAGCGGCGTGCGGGTCAGTGCGAACATCAGCACGGTGCAGACAAAGCAGTAAACGGCGATCAGGTAGTAAACCTGGATCTGCGGCCCGAAGCTGATGCCCAGCAACGGCGGCCCGACGACGCGGTTGCCCGAGATGCCGCCCTCACCGCCGAAGAACTCCGGCAACATCAGCGACATCGACCAGATCAACTCGCCAATGCCCAGCGTGATCATCGCGAACGGTGTGCCGGACTTTTTGGTGGAGACATAGCCGAACACCACCGCAAACAGCAGCCCGGCCACACCGCCCATCAAGGGCACCAGGCTGACGGGAATGTGCCAACTGCCAGCGGTGGCCATGTTCAGGCTGTGGATGGCCAAATAAGAGCCCAGCCCGGTATAGACCGCATGGCCAAAGCTCAGCATGCCGCCCTGCCCTAGCAAGATGTTGTAGGCCAGGCAGGCAATGATGGCGATGCCGATTTGTGTCAGCATCGTCTGCGCCAAGCTGCTGGTCCACAGCAGCGGTGCCACGATCAGCGCCAGGGCAAAAGCGCCCCAAATCAGCCAGCGGCCGACGTTGTACGGTTTGAAATGAAAATTGGGAGCGGTGGAAGGCGTGTGCGTCATAACGTCAGTCTTCCCGAGTTCCAAGC
>JBIIVZ010000247.1:0-4368 GCA_044339175.1 Roseateles sp. | reverse complement strand
TGAAATCACCCAGGCTGCACAGGCGCTGCTGCGCCGTGGCCCGCGCCGGGTGTTGGTGACGATGGGTGCCGGTGGTGTCCTGCTGTGTGACGCGCAGGCCGCCGTCCACCTGGCGACGCAGCCGGTACTGGCGGTCGATACTGTCGGCGCGGGTGACACCTTTGTCGGCGGGTTGGCCAGTGGTTTGGCCGAAGGGCTGAGCGCTGCCGAGGCGGTGCGCTTGGGGCAGGCGGCGGCGGCTATCGCTGTCGGCCGCAGCGGTGTGCAAAGCGCGATGCCGCTGCGCATCGAACTGGGCCCCGACTTTGCCCAGATCGCACCTTCGGCCTGAGCGGCCTCCCAGCACGCCGACTCAAGCTTCCTCACTCAGGATTTTGTTGATGAACTCATCCCGCCCCCAAGCCCATTTTTCTCCGCCGGTCCAGGTCATTTTCGATACCGATCCGGGCATCGACGATGCGATGGCGCTGTTCCTGCTGGCGCGCCACCCGAGCTTGCGCCTGCGCGCCGTCACCAGCGTGTTCGGTAACGGCTCGCTGGCCGTGACCACGGCCAATGCACAGGCGCTGTGCGGCTTTTTTGGCCAGCAAGTGCCCGTTGCCGCCGGCGCTGCGGGGCCTTTGCACTCGCACGCCGAGCGCGAGTTTTCAGTGCATGTGCACGGCGACGACGGCTTGGGCGGCATGGCTGCTGTGGCCGCCGCCGCCTTGCCCGCTGGCGTACCGTTGGCGGCTCTCGACTCCAGGCCCGCCTATCGACTGATCTGCGACATGGTCAACGCCGAGCCCGGTGCCATCACCTTGATCGCCGTAGGACCGCTGACCAACTTGGCACTCGCCTTGCGCCATGACCCCAGCATTGCAGCCAAGGTACATCAGGTGATCGTGATGGGCGGTGCGTTCGGCACCGGCGGCCACAGCGGCAACGTCACGCCGGTGGCCGAAGCCAATGTCATCAACGACCCCGAAAGCGCCGATCTGGTGTTCACCGCTGACTGGCCGGTCGTCATCGTCGGCCTGGACGTCACCCATGAAGTGGTGATGACCGAGGCTTATTTGTCCGCCTTGCAAGGGCGCGGCGGCCAAGTGGGCGACTTCATCTGGCAAGCGACTCGGCATTACCAGGACTTCTACTTCGCTTGCGACGGCATCCAGGGCGTCTATTCGCACGACACCAGCGCGGTGGCTTATGCCATCGAGCCGGCTGCCTTCACCCTGCGCTCCGGCCCGGTGCGTGTGGTGACCGAGGGCATTGCCGTGGGCCAGACCATTCAAGACAGCCGCAAACGCGCCGTTGATTCAGACGGCGCGTCAGATTCGTCCGCTACCGCGACACCTTGGACGCGCTGCCCGCCGCAGAGCGTCTGCGTGGCGGTGCGAGCTGAGCGCGTGCTGGACCTGTTCAGCCAAGCCTTCAACAGTTGATCGCCTGATCGCCTGATCGACTGATCGTCCAACGGTGCGGCCCGGCACTTGCCGCTACATTCACTGACGATCCACCCCACGTCATTTGCACCCCACCTCAGGAACTCCATGCAGCCCACCACCACCATTCTTAAATCCCGCTGGATGCTGACCATGAGCGCCGGCAGCCCCTTGCTGACCGACCACGCGCTGGTGATGGCCGGCGAGCGCATCGCGGCCGTCTTGCCCTGGGCCGAGGCCGAAGCGCAATACCCGGACGCCGAGCGCATCGAACTCGGCCAGCATGTGCTGATTCCGGGCCTGATCAACGGCCACACCCATTCGGCGATGTCCTTGTTGCGCGGCGTGGCCGATGATGTGCCGCTGATGGACTGGCTCAACAACCATATCTGGCCGCTGGAAAAGCGCTGGGTCAGCGAGGACTGGACTTACCAGGGCTCGATGCTGTCGGCCTGCGAAGCGCTGCGTGGCGGTGTGACCTATTTGAACGACATGTATTTTTTCCCGACCGCGATGGCGCGGGCGGCGCTGGACAGTGGCATACGCGCTGGTGTGTCGATCAACGTGATCGATTTCCCTACCGGTTATGCCGCCAACGCGGCGGAATACATCAGCCGTGGCCTGGAGGCTTACGAGCAGTACAAGGGCGAGTCGCTGCTGGACTGGACCTCGGCCCCGCACGCGCCGTACACCGTGTCGGACGAAACCTTTGTGCAACTGCGTGAGCTGTCCGAGCGGCTGGACATCCAGATGCACTGCCACATCCACGAGACTCAGCATGAAGTCGACGGCAGCCTGCAGCAATACGGCATGCGGCCACTGGAGCGCTTGAACAAGCTGGGCGTGATGAACGAGCGCATGCTGGCCGTCCACATGGTGCATTTGACCGAGGATGAGATCGCCATGCTGGCCCGGCAGAAAGTGCATCTGGTGCACAACCCGAACTCGAACATGAAGCTGGCCTCGGGCGTCTGCCCGGTGACCGCCCTGGAGGCGGCTGGCGTCAACACGATTCTGGGCACCGATGGCGCGGCGTCCAATAACCGCCAGGACATGTTCGGCGAGATCCGTGCCGCCGCGCTGCTGGCCAAGGGTGTCAGCGGTAACCCGACCGCCGTGTCGGCCCGTACCGCGCTTGAAATGGCCACCATCCGGGCTGCCCGGGCGATGGGCCGGGGTGCCGATCTGGGCTCGTTGGAAGTGGGCAAGCTGGCCGACGTGGTGGCCGTTTCGCTCGACGCGCTCGAATGCCGGCCGGTCTACAACCCCGAAGCGCAGCTGGTCTACGTGGCCGGCCGCGAGCATGTGTCGGACGTCTGGGTCGGTGGCCGCCAAGTGCTGAAGAACCGGGTCTTGACCACGGTCGACCAGTCGGCCCTGCTGGACCGTGTCGAGCACATCGTCGAGCAGATGAAGACGCTGCGCTGATTCGCCTCACCTCAAACGTAAAAAAAGGCCGGGTCTTGCGACCCGGCCTTTTTTGCTTTGACAAGAGAGTGCCGATCAGCCCGGCATGAAGTGCACGCGCTTTGGGGTCATCACGCCGTCCTTGACGCTGCCCTTGACCTCGATCTTGAGGCCGTTACCCAGCTTGGCCGCAGTGCCGTCGATGAACGCCACGTTGCTGGCGCTGGCGTCGACCTTTTGCCCCGCCAGCATGAAGTTGGCGCTGCTGACGAAGTCGGTGATCAGGCCGCTCAAGTAGACATATTCTTGGCCATCACCGGATTTTTCCGGCTTTTGCAGCTCGATGCTCACCGCAGTCAGTGTGGCCTTGCCGTCCACCAAGCTGACCGTGGCTGTCACGCTGACGCGGCTGCCGTTCTTCAGGTCGCTGAGCGTCGTGCCGGCCGGTTGCAACTGCGTGCTGCTGCTCAACAGCACCAGATTGCTGCCCACCTTGAAGCTGCCGCTGCTGCCACCGCTGCTGTTGCCGCTGACGTCGAACAAGATGCCCGAGAAACCCAGCGTCCGGCTGACACCGGTCGTGCTGCTGATCTTGACGCTGGTGGCGGTGAAGACGCCGGAGGCTTCCGAGTAGTTGCCTTCTGCGGCCAGCACCACGCCGTCCGCCAAGTTGGCCAGTGACTTGCCGGCCGGGCTGACCGTGGTGGCGTCGCTCCACTGCACCGGTGTGCCGAGCAGGCTGAAGCGTTTGGTGGCCAGGTTGACGCCGCTGATCGCCCCTTCCAGGCGGGCCGGTTTGTCGGCCGGCGGCGGTTGGATTTCAACTTCCTTGGCCAGCACGCCGGCGGAGGTCAACTGGCCACTGATCTTGACCCAGGTACCGGTGGCCAGATCAGCCGCTTTGCCCTTGGTGAAGGTGGCTTGGCTGGCGTCCACCGCCGTGCCGCGCAGGTTGAAGTTGGCAATGCTGACGAAATCGGTCACTTGGCCGATCAACAAGGCTTTCAGCGCCGTGTCTTGCTTGAAGACTTTGAGGCTGGCTGCTTTCAGCACGCCGCTGCTGAGGCTGCCCTGCGCCAACGCCTGAGCCCCGTTGACGAGATCCGCCGCCACCGTGCCGTCCTTCAGCACCGCCGCGCTGGCATCCACCACCACATCACCGATGCGCAGCGACGCCAAGCTCTGGAAATCACTGATCTGCCCGCCGACGCTGACGTCCCGGCCGTCCGGCAACTTGCGTGATTTGACCTCGATCGCGCTGGCCATCAGGACCGTTTGCCCGCCCGTGACCACCGGCGCGGCCGTCGCCAGCACGCTGACCAATTTGCCGTTCTCGACCAAGACGCCGCTGGGCAGCAATTTGGCCTGCGAGTAGTCGACCGTCACACTGCTATTGCCGCTCAGCGTGAATCGCTTGGCGGTGCTGTCCAGCCCCTGCACCGCACCGCTCAGGCGGAACAGCTCGCTGCCGTCCTTCAGCCGCCGCTCGATGCGGGTGGCGGCGATGCTGCCATCGCTGGCCACCGAGCCGGCCACC
>JBIIVZ010000019.1:0-14780 GCA_044339175.1 Roseateles sp. | reverse complement strand
GCCGGCCAGACGCGGGTCGCGACCCGCCCTACGAAGCTTGCCAAGCCGTATTGGATCAAGACCCGATCAACCCTGCATCAATCAGCCGCTTGCACTTCGGCCCAGGTCGGCGGTTGGCAACCGGAGCGGGTGCAGTTGATGGCGGCGGCCAGCATGGCTTGGCGCAGGGTGGCCGCCACGCGCGCGGCGGCCGCGTCGGGTTGCAGCACCCAGTCGCCCAGGCAATTGCCCCAGAACGTGTCGCCCGCGCCCACTGTGTCGAGCACCTGGACGCTGGGCACGTCTTGCCCGGCTGCGCTGCCGTCCACCTCCAGCCAAGCACCGTCCGCCCCAAAGGTCAGCGCGATGCGGCTGGTGCCTTGCGCCTTGAAGTGAGCGGCAATCTGCGCGGCCCCGGCACGCGACGGGGCGGCAAAGCCGAGCAGCTCCAAGTCTTCATCGCTGGCCTTCAACCAATCGGCCAATTTGGCCACCGCTTGCACCGCCTCCACATACGCCGCCAGGTCGGCCGCCAGCTTGGGGCGCAGATTCACGTCCACGCTGATCGTCCAGCCCATGGCCTTGGCCCCGTGCAACACGGCGATGACCTTTTCATGCTCGGGCGGCACCAGCAGCAAGGAGCCGGTGTGCAGCACGCCCGGCGCGCTGCCGGCCAGTTGCTTCAAGACCTGCGCCACCGAGTAGTCGCGGTCGGCAATGCCTTCGCGGTAAAAACCGTAGCTTGGCTGGCCGCCCACCAACCGCACCACCGCCAGCGAGGTCGGCAGGCGGCTGGCCGGCAGCAGCAGTTGCACGCCATCGCTGGCCAGTTGGGCCCGCATCTGCAAGCCGAACAAGTCGGTGGACAGCGGGTTCAGATAACCGACCGCGCCGCCGCGCAGCGCCGCTGCGCGCGCCATATTGAACGGGCTGCCGCCCATCAGCGGGCGCAGGCTACCGTCCGGTTGCTCCACGCAGTCCATCAGCGCTTCGCCGAGTACCCAGATTGGCGTGCTCATTTCTTCAGCAACCGTTGACGCCGAATCACATCGATCCAGACCGCCAGAATCACCACCGCGCCGATCGCCATCATTTGGCGGAACTGCGAGATTTCCATCAGATTCATGCCGTTGCGGATCATCGTGATCAGCACCGCGCCGAGCAAGCTGCCCCAGATGCTGCCGCGCCCGCCAAACAGCGAGGTGCCGCCCAGGATGACCGCCGCAATCGCGTCGAGCTCGAACATCTGCGCCATCTTGCCGCTGCTCGAATCCATCCGCGACATCAACAAAATCGCTCCCAGCGCACAGCTCAGGCCCGACACCACATACACGCTCAGCTTGTACCAGCGGGTGTTGATGCCGACCTGGCGCGCGCCCATTTCGTTCGAGCCCATGGCGTAGACATAACGGCCCAGCTTGGTGCTGGACAGCACGAAGGCCATCACCACAAAGAAGGTACCGGTGATCCAGATCGGCATCGGCACGCCCAGCAACTCGCCGTAGCCCAGGAAGGGCAGCGGGGCCGGCATGCCCGAGTTGTCGAAGCCGCCGGTCGCCTCATAAGCCAGGCCGCGCCACATGGTCAAGCCACCCAGCGTGACGATGAAGGACGGGATGCCGACAAAGGCCACCAAATAGCCATTGAACAAGCCGACCGCCGCCCCGATGGCCAGCGCGCCGCCCATCGCCAGATAGGGATCGACACCCAACTTGATCATCATGTGACCGGCGACCGCACCGGCCAGGGCCGTCAAGGCCCCCACGGCCAAGTCGACACCACCGGTCAGGATGACGAAGGTCTGTCCGCCTGCCAGCAAGGCAATCACCGAGGCTTGCACCAGAATATTGGAGAGGTTGCCGCTGGTGAAAAAGTAGGGCGAGATGATCGTCAACAAGACGCCCAGAACCAGCACCGCCACCAAGGCGCCGTACCACTCTTGCCGGAAGATGGACTTCATCTCACTTGACCTTCATGAATTGAGCGACGCCCGAGTCCTTGGCGAACTGATCCACATTGGCAGGCAGCACCAGGAAGGAGCCGGTGTCGATGCGCACGGCCACCTTCTTGCCTTCGGCCGCTGCGATGGCGGTTTCCACGCCGACCTGCCCGATCTTGGCCAGCATCTGCGCGGCGTTGGCTTGCTGCCAGCCGGTCTTCATCATGTCCAGGCCGCCGGGCGAGCCGTCAAAGCCGGCAATCATCACGCTGCCGGACTTTTTGCCCGCAGCCATCATGGCGGCCTTGGCACCCAGCGCACCACCGTCCCAGGCGCACGCAATCACCTTGGCAGCGGGGTTGGCGCGCAGGGCGGTTTCAACACCGTTTTGCGCCATCGTCTGGTCCCAAGTGGTGGGCACCTCCACCACTTTGACGTTCTTGCGCTTGGCGTTCAGGCCGTCCAGAAAGCCCTTCTTGCGCTCTTGGCCGGTCGATTGGCCCAGGTCGCCGGTCACGTAGATGACGGTGTCGCCGTCCTTGATCTGATCGGCCGCCCAGCCGCCTTGCACCGCAGCGGCCTTCAGGTTGTCGGTCGCCACATAAGACGTGATCTTGGCACCGGTGATGTTGGTGTCCACCGCGACGACGACGATGCCGGCGGCCAGCGCCTTGTTGATGGCGGGCGCAATGCCGGCGCTGTCCACCGGGGCGATGGCGATGGCATTGACCTTGCGGGTGATCATGTCCTCGACGATGGCCAACTGCTTGGACAGCTCGCCCTGCTCGGCGGCCAACTGGATGAACTTGACGCCGGTCTTTTGGCCGGCTGCCTTGGCACCGCCGTTGATCAGCGTCCAGCCTTCATTGGTGTTGCCGTTGGTGATGTAAGCGACGGTGATGTCGGCCAGCGCGCTGGACATCACGCCGGCGGTGGCGAGGGCAAAAGCCAGCTGGCTCAGAGTGCGTTTGATGCTCATGTTGTCTCCATTCGGGTTGAATCTGGCAGCGCTGGAACAGCCCGACGCCTGCTGGGAACGGATTAAAGCAGAAGCTCCGACTAAATAAACCTAGGTGTTTTACTAATAAGTTTGGCCGTGTTGTCTGGCATGCTCGGGCTCAAGTTTTTCAATCGAGACCGCCATGACCACTTCTACCCCGGTGCTGCAGATCAGCAGCCTGACCAAACATTACGGCGGCGTCAAAGCGCTGACCGACGCGGGTTTTCGGCTGATGCCGGGGGAGCACGCGGCCATCGTGGGCGACAACGGCGCGGGCAAAAGCACCTTTGTGCGCCTGATCACCGGGGCCGAGCAACCGAACAGCGGCGAGATCCATCTGGACGGCAACAAGGTCAGCTTCGCCTCGCCGCTGGATGCGCGCGAGCAGGGCATCGAGACCGTCTACCAGACCTTGGCGCTGGCCGAGGACCTGGACGTGCCGGCCAATATCTTCCTGGGCCGCGAGATCACCCGGCTCAACCTCGGCCCCTTGTCGATCCTGAATCACAAGGCGATGCGCGAGCAATCGACCGCGATGCTGGCCACCACCGGCGTCAAGATTCAGGACATGTCGGAAAGCCTGCGCGGCATGTCCGGCGGCCAGCGCCAGTGCGTGGCGATTGCACGCGCGGCCGGCTTCGCAAAAAAATTGATCATCCTGGACGAGCCCACCGCCGCCCTTGGCGTGGCCGAAACCGCCCGCGTCGAGCAGATCATCAAGGGCCTGAAGGCGCAGGGCATTCCGCTGATCATCATCAGCCACAACCTGCGCCAGGTGTTTGACCTGGTCGACCGCATCTGGGTGTTCCGCCAGGGCCGCATCATTTGCAACCGCTTGACCCACCAGACCAGCCCGGAGCAGATCGTCGCCCTGATCACCGGTGCCATCGACCCGGCCAGCCTGCCGGCTGAAGTGTCGAAAGAACAGTCCAGGCAAGAGGCCGTCGCATGCTGAAGGGGATTGATCCGCTGTTGACGCCTGAGCTGCTGATGCATTTGTGCGCGATGGGTCACGGCGAATGGGTGGCAGTGGTGGATGCCAACTTCACCGCCGACTTCCTGAGCCAGGGCAAACCGGTCGTGCGCTTGCCCGGCCACAGCCTGGCCCGCGTCAGCCAAGCGGTGCTGTCTGTTTTTCCGCTGGCGTTTGATGTGGACGCGCCCGCCGCCTACATGCAGGTCTGCCAACAGCCAGCGGGTCACCGCACCGCCGCCCAGCAAGCGGTGGTTGAACTGGCAGCGCTTGAAGGCCTGCCGGCCGAGCGCGTCGAGGGCGTGGAACGCTTTGCCTTCTACGAAAAAATCAAGGCTGCCAGCCTGATCATCCAGAGCGGCGAGGCGAGCGCTTACGGGAACGCGCTGTTCTGCAAAGGCGTGATACTTAATTAATCTTGAATACCTTCCCGTCTTAATGTTGAACACCTCCCCGTCCATGTCTACCGCCGACTGTCCCGCTGCCTCACCCCCCGCTTTCGTCCACGACCCGCGGCTGATGCGTGGGTCCAACCACACCGGCATGCGCCAGTTCAATGAGCGCATCGTGTTGCAGGCGGTGCGCCATCACGGGGCGATGGCCAAGGCCGACCTGGCCCGGCTGACTCAGTTGTCCACCCAGACGGTGTCCATCATCGTCAACCGCCTGGCCGGCGAAGGCTTGCTGGTCAAACAGGACCGCGTGCGCGGCAAGATCGGCCAGCCCTCGGTGCCGATGGCGCTGAACCCGGACGGCGCGTTCAGCCTGGGGCTGCAAGTGGGGCGGCGCAGCCTGGAAGTGCTGGTGTCGGACTTTCTCGGTCAGCCCCGCCACCGGCTGCAATTCACTTACCCCTACCCCGACCCCGAGCAGGTTTTGGCCAATATCCAGCAAGGGCTGGCGCAAATTCAGGCACTGATGGGTGACGCCTGGGCCCACACCGTCGGCATCGGCTTGACCGCCCCGCTGTCGCTGCACAAATGGGCCGACCTGCTCGGCGGTGACGCGGCCCCGGCGCTGGCACGCTGGGAGGGCATCGACCTGCTGGCTGCCGTGCAAGCGCTGACCGCACTGCCGGTCGAGTTCGCCAAAGACACCACCGCCGCCTGCATGGCCGAGATGCTGCAGGGCCACGGCCGCACGGTGGCCAACTTTTTGTACGTGTTCGTCGGCACCTTTGTCGGCGGCGGGCTGGTGCTGGCAGGCCACATCGTCGCCGGGGCGCGCGGCAATGCGGGGGCCATCGGTTCGATGCCGATGAGCTTGAGCTCAGCCAACGCCAACGATAGTCACGGCCTGGCCAGCAAGCCCGCGCAACTGCTGCAATTGGCCTCCGGCTGGCAACTCGAACAAGCGTTGGAGCAAGCCGGTTTTGCGCCTGAACTGGTGCATCAAGAAGCCATCATGGACGCGCAATATGCCGCGCTGACCGGCCCGTGGCTGGCCCAAGCGAGCCGTGCCCTGGCGATGACGCTGACCAGCGCCGCCGCCCTGGTGGAGCTGGATGCGGTGGTGATCGACGGCACGCTGGGGCGCTCGCTGATCGACGCGCTGACGCAGGCGACCCGGCGCGAAGTGGCCCACTACAACCTGGAGGGCCTGCACGCGCCGGCCGTGCTGGTGGGCGAAGTGGGGGCCCATGCGCGCGCCTTGGGTGGTTCGCTGCTGCCGCTGCACCGGCAGTTTTTCCCGGTCAAAGAGATTTTTCTGAAACAGGATCTGGTTTGAAACTTTTTCTCGACTCAGCCGACGTCAAAAGCTGGACCTTGCCGCGTGGCTGCCCGCCCGTGCAGGGTGCCACCACCAACCCCAGCCTGATCCACCAAGCCGGTTTGCCGGTCACGCTGGCCACTTATCTGCAGTTGTTACAAGCGGCGGGCGAGCATGCTTTGCCCGAGCTGATGCTGCAACTGCCCAGCCCCGACCCGCAGCAAGCCCGGCAATGGCTGGCCGAATTGCAGCCGGCCGCCGCAGCAGCAAAAGTCGGACTGACGATCAAGCTGCCCTGCCACCCGGAGTGGTTGCCCTGCATCACAGCGGTGCAAAAGGCCGAGCAGGCGGTGCTGCTGACCGGCCTGTCGAACCCGCTGCAATTGCTGTGGGCGCAATCGTTGAAGGTCGCTTACGTGGCACCGTATGTCGGCCGACTGGCCACCGCCGGCCGCGATGTCTGGGCGCTGATGGACGCCTGCGTGGCGGTTCAAGCCGACGGCCCCGCCCTGCTGGCCGCCAGCATCAAAAGCCCCGACACCCTGGCCCGCCTGATCGGCTGCGGTGCCGCCGCCGCCACCTTACCCCCCGCCAGCCTGCGCGCCTGGGCGCAAGACGATTTGACGCAAGCCGCGATCGAGCAATTCGACCGGGACACGGCGGCCAGCTTGGGTTGAAGTACCCGGCAGGCTGCACGCATCGCTGGCCAAATCAAATGACTCTGACCCCATTGTTTTGCTGGCGTTCAGAAGCGCTGGCTGGCCTCCAACCACCAACGCGTCGTGCGGCTGAGGTTCAGGGATGCCGGCAGCGCGCCCACCGGGGCGGCGACCGACAGCCGCGCTTGCAGCCCGTCGGAGGCGGCGGCCCAGGCCAGGCCCAAGCCCGCACCGCTCAGCGACAAGCTGTTCGCCCCGGCGGCAAAGGGCTTGCGGTTGATCGTCATGTGCGCGGTGTCCGCGAAGGCGATGGCCTGCCACTGGCCGGCCAGCGCCGGCAGCACCAAGTTGCGCCGCACTTCAACGCTCAGCACCTCACCTTCATCGCCCGGGGCCACGCCGGTGTCGTAGCCCCGCACTCCGTTGGGGCCGCCCGCCGACAGCTTCTGCGACGCATCCAGATTGCGGTCAGCCCGCTGCACGCTCAGGTTCAAGTACAAGTTCGTGCCCTGCCCCAGCACCTGCTGGCGGGCCAGATTCAGCGTCCACTTCGAGAACCGGCCCTGGGTCTGGGCCAGCACGGCGTCGGCCTGCTGCGCCGGCAGTTGGTCAAAGTCCACCTGCCCACTCGTCCAGCCCAGCGCGAGCAGCGTCACACCGCCGCCGCCGAAGCCGTCGACCCGGTCACCCTGCAGGCTCAGGCCGGCATTGCGTAAGTTGCGGTCGCTGGCCAGGCCGCTGCTGTCCACATGGTCGCGCAGCTCGGTTCGGTCCAACGTCAGCGCGGCGCTCAGGTTGAACTCGCCGCGCCGCAGCAACGGCTGGCGCAAGCTCAACCCCAGCACTCGCGCCGTGCCGTGTGCTTGCAGCGCCGCCAAACTGCCCACCAGCGAGTAGCGCAGCGCCGAGGCCGAAACACCCAGCCGCGTGCCGCTGCCATCGGCCAGCAGTTCATAGGCGAGCCGCCCGTAGCTGAGGCCCGCGCCGGCTGTGAGCGCGTTGACGCTCAGCACATCACCCAGGCCCAGCGGGTTGACCAGACTGAGCAGCCCGTTCAGCCGCGCCCGACCGGTCGCACCGCTGCCAGCGTCGTCCAAGGTGAGCTGACCGGTGACGGCCGGCCCAGCCTGCACATCCACCTGCATATTGGTGCTGCCGACCTCGGTGCCCGGCTCCAGCACGCTGGAAGCCTGTACGCCGGGTATGTCGGCCAGCAGCAGCAGCGCACGGTCCAACCGGTCCTGCGCAATCGCCTCGCCTGGGACCAGTGGTGCCAGCGTACCGGCCAGCAAGCGATCCGACACGCGACTGGTGTTGTTGATGCGCAGCGCGCCAAAACGGGCCTCGATCACTTGCAGCGAGACCCTGCCCTCGGTGATGGTTTGAGCCGGCACGATCGCTCGGGCCAGCGGGTAACCGGCACGCTGGTAGGCCTCGGTGATGCGGGTGGCCAGCGCGTCGAGTTGCGGCAACGTGAGCCGCTGCCCAACACCATCGGCCACCAGCGCGGCCAACGTGTCGGTGGCGATCAGCGTGTTGCCGCTGATTGTGATCGCGCGAACCTCGAACGGCGCGCTGGCCGGCAGCGTCTGCCCGTCCGGGCGTTGCAGACTCAAGCCGGTCTCAGGGTTGGCGCGCTGCACCGGGGCGGCGGGCTGCACTTGCTGCAGCAGCGAGCCGGCACTGGGCAGCGGCGGCGCGACCTGAGCCGCCGCCCAGGCCGGCAGGGTCAGCAGCAACAGCGCCGTCAGCGGGCGCAGCGGGCTCAGATGTCGTAACTCGCGCAACGACAGAGTGGTGCGAGGCCGGTCAACGAACGATCGAGCAGCCTGGGGGTGAGATGGAGTGGTCATTGTTAGAAAGTCCAGGTTCAGTTCGAGGTGCCGTCGGTCGCAGACGACGGCATGCGCACACCGCCGTTGAGCAGCTGCACCCGGCCGCTTCCGCCGCCGAATGGCAGACTGCCCACAGTGGATGGTTTGCCGGAAGGTGGGCTGTTGCTGTTGCTGGCGGCGCTGGTATTGCCGTCAGCGCCGGCTGGCGGGGTTGTGCCGGTTGCCGCTGTCTGGCTGCTGCTGCTGCTACTGCTGCTGCTACTGCTGCCGCTACTGCTACTGCTACCGCTGTCACTCAGCGTCAAGTTGGGCAGCGTGGCGGTGTTGAAGGTCTGCGGCGCGTTCACTGTGGTCGCCAGCGTCGAGGTTGCGCTGCTCACCGTCTCCGGCAAGCTGCCGGGCTTGAGGGTCAGCGCTGTGGCGTTGCCCTCGCCCTGCACGAAGCGGTAGTTGCCAGCACCCAGGCCGCCGCCGGTCAGCGGGTAGTTTCCAGGGACGCTGGTGGTCAACGCCGTCGTTGACCAAGCCGCCGTGCCGCTCGTCGCGCTGGCCAAGCTGTCGCCACCCAGCAGGCCGACCACCGTGCCGGTGAGCCCCTCCAGCGGCGTACCGCCGGTCACGCTCAGCGGCGTGGCCTCGTAGCGCAGCGTGGCGACGCTGATGTCGGCATTCACGCCGGTCGGCTGAGCGACCACGTAATTGCCGGCATCGGTCCCTACCAGGCTGAAGCCGGTGACGGTCACCGCCTTGCCCGTACCGACGTTCTTGTCGGCAAAGCTGCCTGTGCCTGTGCCGGTGCCGGTCACGCGCACCGAGTCAGAACCCAGCACTGCAACGGCTGCGGAGCCGGTCAAGCTCGCCACGGTCGTCGTGTCGTAAGTCCGGCTGGCAGCGCCGATGCCGGTCACCGCCAGCGTAGCAGCGCTGATGTTGGCCGTCGCCCCAGTGGGCTGCGCCGCTGTGTAGTTGCCGGCATCAGCGCCTGCCAGGCTGTAGCCCGTGACGGTCACCGCCTTGCCCGTGCCGACGTTCTTGTCGGCAAAGCTGCCTGCGCCGATGCCCGTCACGCGCACCGCATCGGAGCCCAGTGCTGCGACGGCTGCGGTGCCGGACAAGCTGGCCACGGTGGTCGTGTCGTAGGTCTTGGCAGCGGCACCGATACCGGTGACTTGCAGCGTGGCCGCGCTGATGTTGGCTGTCGCACCGGTGGGTTGCGCCACGGTGTAGTTGCCGGCATCGGTACCTGCCAGGCTGAAGCCAGTGACGGCGACCGTTTTAGCGGTGCCGACGTTCTTGTCGGCGAAGTTGCCGGAGCCGGTGCCGGTCACGCGCACCGTGTCGGAGCCCAATGCCGCGACTGCTGCCGTGCCGGTCAGGCTGGCCACGGTGGTCGTGTCGTAGGTCTTGGCAGCGGCACCAATGCCGGTGACTTGCAGCGTGGCCATGCTGATGTTGGCTGTCGCACCGGTGGGTTGCGCCACGGTGTAGTTGCCGGCATCGGTACCTGCCAAGCTGTAGCCGGTGACGGCGACCGTTTTAGCGGTGCCGACGTTCTTGTCGGCGAAGTTGCCGGAGCCGGTGCCGGTCACGCGCACCGTATCGGAACCCAGCGCGGCCACTACGGCCGTGCCGGTCAGGCTGGCTACGGTGTTGGCGTTGTAGGTCTTGCCAGCCGCGCCGATGCCGGTGACTTGCAGCGTGGCGGCCGTGATGTTGGCTGTCACGCCGCTCGGCTGGGCGATCACGTAGTTGCCCGAGTCCTCGCCGGTCAGGCTGAAGCCGGTGACGGCCACAGCCTTGGCGGTGCCGACGTTCTTGTTGGCGAACGAGGCGCTGCCGGTGCCCGTCACGCTGACGGCGTCCGAACCCAGCGCAGCTACTGCGGCCAGGCCGGTCAGGCTGGCGGCGCTCGTTGCGTTGTAAGTCTTGCCGGCAGCACCGATGCCGGTGACTTGCAGCGTGGCGGCCGTGATGTCGGCGCTCACGCCGATCGGCTGGGCGATCACGTAGTTGCCGGCATCCTCGCCGGTCAGGCTGAAGCCGGTCACGGCCACAGCCTTGGCGGTGCCGACGTTCTTGTTGGCGAACGAGCCGCTGCCGGTGCCCGTCACGCTGACCGCGTCCGAGCCCAGCGCAGCCACTGCGGCCGTGCCGTTCAGGCTGGCGGCGGTCGTTGCGTTGTAAGTCTTGCCGGCCGCACCGATGCCGGTGACTTGCAGCGTGGCCGCCGTGATGTCGGCGTTCACGCCGCTCGGCTGGGCGATCACGTAGTTGCCTGCGTCCTCGCCGGTCAGGCTGAAGCCGGTGACGGCCACAGCCTTGGCGGTGCCGACGTTCTTGTTGGCGAACGAGCCGCTGCCTGTGCCCGTCACGCCGACCGCGTCCGAACCCAGCGCAGCCACTGCGGCCATGCCGTTCAGGCTGGCGGCGGTCGTTGCGTTGTAAGTCTTGCCCGCCGCACCGATGCCAGTAACTTGCAGCGTGGCCGCCGTGATGTCGGCGCTCACGCCGATCGGCTGGGCGATCACGTAATTGCCCGAGTCCTCGCCGCTCAGGCTGAAGCCGGTGACGGCAACCGTTTTAGCGGTGCCAACGTTCTTGTTAGCGAACGAGCCTGTGCCGGAGCCGAGCACGCTGACCGCGTCCGAATCCAGCGCAGCCACTGCGGCTGCGCCGGTCAGGCTGGCGGCGATCGTTGCGTTGTAAGTCTTGCCGGCCGCACCGATGCCGGTGACTTGCAGCGTGGCGACCGTTATGTCCGCTGTCACGCCGCTCGGCTGGGCGATCACGTAGTTGCCCGCGTCCTCCCCACTCAGGCTGAAGCCGGTGACGGCCACAGCCTTGGCGGTGCCAACGTTCTTGTTGGCGAACGAGGCGCTGCCGGTGCCCGTCACGCTGACGGCGTCCGAACCCAGCGCAGCTACTGCGGCCAGGCCGGTCAGGCTGGCGGCGCTCGTTGCGTTGTAAGTCTTGCCGGCCGCACTGAGGCCGGTGACTTGCAGCGTGGCGGCCGTGATGTCGGCGCTCACGCCGATCGGCTGGGCGATCACGTAGTTGCCGGCATCTTCGCCTGTCAGGCTGAAGCCGGTCACGGCCACAGCCTTGGCCGTACCGACGTTCTTGTTGGCGAACGAGCCTGTGCCGGTGCCCGTCACGCTGACCGCGTCCGAATCCAGCGCAGCCACAGCGGCCGTGCCGGTCAGGCTGGCATTCGTGTTGGCGTTGTAAGTCTTGCCGGCCGCACCGATGCCGGTGACTTGCAGCGTGGCGGCCGCGATGTCTGCCGTCACGCCGCTCGGCTGGGCGATCACGTAATTGCCCGAGTCCTCGCCGCTCAGGCTGAAGCCGGTGACGGCCACAGCCTTGGCGGTGCCGACGTTCTTGCTGGCGAACGAGCCTGTGCCGGTGCCCGTCACGCTGACCGCATCCGAATCCAGCGCGGCCACTGCGGCCAGGCCGGTCAGGCTGGCATTCGTGTTGGCGTTGTAGGTCTTGCCGGCCGCACCGATGCCGGTGACTTGCAGCGTGGCGGCCGTGATGTCGGCGCTCACGCCGATCGGCTGGGCGATCACGTAGTTGCCGGCATCCTCGCCGGTCAGGCTGAAGCCGGTGACGGCCACCGCCTTGGCGGTACCGACGTTCTTGTTGGCAAACGAGCCTGTGCCGGTGCCCGTCACGCTGACCGCGTCCGAACCGAGCGCAGCCACTGCGGCCACGCCGGTCAGGCTGGCATTCGTGTTGGCGTTGTAAGTCTTGCCGGCCGCACCGATGCCGGTGACTTGCAGCGTGGCGGCCGTGATGTCCGCTGTCACGCCGCTCGGCTGGGCGATCACATAGTTGCCCGAGTCCTCGCCGGTCAAGCCGAAGCCGGTGACGGCCACAGCCTTGGCGGTGCCGACGTTCTTGTTAGCGAACGAGCCGCTGCCGGTGCCCGTCACGCTGACCGCGTCCGAATCCAGCGCAGCCACAGCGGCCGTGCCGGTCAGGCTGGCATTCGTGTTGGCGTTGTAGGTCTTGCCGGCAGCACCGATACCGGTGACTTGCAGCGTGGCGGCCGTGATGTCGGCGCTCACGCCGATCGGCTGGGCGATCACGTAATTGCCGGCATCTTCGCCGGTCAGGCTGAAGCCGGTGACGGCCACAGCCTTGGCGGTGCCGACGTTCTTGTTGGCGAACGAGCCGGTGCCGGTGCCCGTCACGCTGACCGCGTCCGAATCCAGCGCAACCACTGCGGCCGTGCCGGTAAGGGTGGCATTCGTGTTGGCGTTGTAAGTCTTGCCGGCCGCACCGATGCCGGTGACTTGCAGCGTGGCGGCCGTGATGTCCGCCATCACGCCGTTCGGCTGGGCGATCAGGTAGTTGCCTGCGTCGGTGCCGGTCAAGCTGAAGCCGGAGACAGCGACCGCTTTGCCGGTGCCGAGGTTCTTGTCGGCGAACAGCCCCGTCGCGGTCGCCGTGGCCGTGACGCCGACATCGTCAGCAACAAGGCCCAGCGGCACGACGGTCGCGGTGCCGGTCAGGTTGGCGGTTCGTGTCGCGTCGTAGGCCCTGCCCGCCGCGCTGACACCGGTGACCTGCAGCGTCGCCGGCGTCACCGTCACCGTGCTGGCACCGGTGATGTTGGTGCTGATCAGGTAGCCCAGTTGGGTCGAGTACAGGTCGGCAGCACCGAGCGCCTGCACGCCGGCGTTCTTGCTGGCCAGCGTGCCGGTGCTGCCCAGCACCAAGCTGCTGTCGGCCGTGGCCAACGAGTAGGCCACCAGGCCACCGCTGAAGGCCGTACTGGCGTCATACACCTTGGTCAAGTGGTCTGCACCGCGGGCGATGTTCACCGTCAGCGGCGTCAGCCAGTTGCGCAGCAGCGGCGTGGTGTGGCCCTCGTAGATCTTCCAGGTCTCGCTGAAGTCGAGTGCACCGAAGGTGGCGGCCTGCTGCATTGCGGCCGCGCTGCGGTTGATGCCGCCGCTGCCGGCCACGCCCTTGACCAGCCCCGAGCCGACGCTGCCGGTCACGCTGCCGCCACCCGTCTGACCCACCAAGGCGCCATATTGCCCGTTGGCGCTGCCGCCAGCACTCACGGTGCCGGTGGCATAGCTGCGTGCGACGGTGCCGTTGCTGTAGCCGATCAGGCCGCCGGCGGCGTCGTCAGAGCCGCTGGACAACAACTGCACCGCGCCGGTGGCGTAGCTGTCGCTCACCTGGGTGGTGGCGACGTCCTGGGCGCCGAGCAGACCACCCACCCAGGCGCCGTTTGTGGCAGCTGTGCTGCTGACGGCCACTGCCGCCATGCTGCGCGTGATCGACCCGGTGCCTTTCTGGTAGCCCACCAGGCCACCGATGTTGGAGGTGCCGCCGCTGCTGCGCACCGTGCCGGTGGCCAGGGCATCGCTGATCGATCCCAGGTTGAAGCCCGCCAACGCGCCGGCAGTACCGGTTTCGGTGCCGCCGGTGAGGGTGCCGGTGATGTTGGCGTCGATCAGGGCGATGGCCGACACGCTGCCCGCAGCGCCCAGCTTGCCGATCAGGCCGACCAGGGCGTAGGGATTCTTCACCGCGAGGCCGCTGACGCGGTGGTACTGGCCGTTCAGGCTGCCGCTGAAGGCGGTGCCAAAGAGCATGTTGAGGTTGTTGACGCCCACCGGCACAAAGCCGGCCGCGCCCCACACCCCGCCGTTGCCAACATCGACCACCGCCCGGGCGGTGGCACTGGCGTCGATGTTGCTGGCCAGCGTGTAGCTGCCGTCGAGCTTCAGCGACATCAGCTGCAGGCCCACGGTATCCGCGATGCCGGTGCGCCAAGTGCCGGCCAGCATCGGCCGGGTGGCGCTGGCGCTGCTGCTGACCTCGTTCACCAGGCTGCCGTCGGCGTTGACCATCACCCACAGGTTGGCTGTGCTGCCGCCGGCGGCGGCGCTGCTGCTGGTGAAATTGAAGCCGCTGTAGTTGTTGGCGGTGAAGGCGTTGGCATTGGTCAGGCCGGTGATGCCGGCAGCCAGCCCGCTGCTGTCACCGCCCAAGCCCGGGTTGGCCGTGCTGTTGAAGTAGCCGTTTGTCACGGCCGCACCGCCGACCAGGGCACCGACCAGCCCGCCCGCGCTGCCGCTGCTGCTGACCGTGCCAGCGGCGTACACCCGGTCGAGGGCGGCGGAGGCCTGAAAGCCCACCAGCCCGCCCACGACGTTGCTGCCGCTGACGTCGCCAGTGGCAAACGCGTCCGTGATGCTGCCAGCGCTGGCGCCCGCCAGGCCGCCGACGTAACCGTTGTCCACGCCGGTGCCTGTCACCTTGCCGCTGGCGTAGCTGCGGCGGATCGGCCCGTTTGCCAGCCCCACCAAGCCGCCCACATAGCTGTTGCCAGACACCGCGCCGCTCGCGCCGCTGTTGGAGGTGCTGTTGTCCGATGCGCTGTTGGAACCCGACTCACCCAGCAAGCCGCCCACGCTGGCGCTGCCGCTGACCGCGCCGCTGGCCTGGCTGCCGGTTAGGATGGCACCGCTGTCCAACTGCCCGATCAAGCCGCCCACCTGGTTCACTCCGCTGACCGTACCGCTGGCGGTGGCGTTGGTCGCGCCGCTGCCCGTCCTGGCCTGGCCGATCAGCCCCCCCACAAAGTTGCTGCTGGAACTGACGTTGCCGCTGGCGCTGCTGTTGCTGGTGGACGCACCGTACTGCGCACGGCCGATCA
>JBIIVZ010000246.1:0-4390 GCA_044339175.1 Roseateles sp. | reverse complement strand
CGGCCGTTCGACGCGATCTTGCTGGACGCCCCCTGCAGTGCGGCGGGCATCGTGCGCCGCCACCCGGACATCCGCTGGCTGCGCCGCCCGGCCGACATCAGTCAACTGGCCGGCTTGCAAGCGGCGCTGCTGGAGGCGCTCTGGCCCACGCTGAAGCCGGGCGGCCGCTTGGTCTACGCCACGTGCTCGATCTTCAAAGCCGAGGGCGAGGACCAAGTCAGTGCTTTTTTACAACAGCATGCGGACGCCAAACAGCATCATGTCCCCGGCATCACCGGCCACTTGCTCCCGCTCGCCCACAATGCAGCGGCAGCCGAGCCCGAAGCGTCGGCTTACGACGGGTTTTATTACGCACTATTGGAGAAGCGCTTTGTGTGACAGGCCGACCTGGCGCCAGCGAGTAGCCCTGTTACCAACTGATTTAGCGGGTTTAGCTTTGTGTGACAGGTCGATCTGATGCCAGCAAGTAGCCCGGCCGCCCCACGAATAAACCCTGCCCTGTTTTGATCTCGCAACTTCTCGCCTTCACTAAAAATCGCATGTCAGCCTGGCAGCAACGGTTGTGTCCGTTGCTGCTCGCCTTGCTGTTGAGTTTGTCGGCCGGGCTGGCCTCGGCCGACGGCGTGACGCTGAATCAGCTCAGCACGGCGCGCGGCGATGAAGGCCTGGAGTTGAATTTCAGCACCCGTTTCGAGTTGCCGCGCGCCGCCGAGGACGCGCTGATGAAGGGCGTGCCCATCTATTTTTTGGCCGAGGCTTCGGTCTTTCGCAGCCGCTGGTACTGGCGCGACGCCCGCAGCGCCCGGGTCAGCCGCAGTTGGCGGCTGGCTTGGCAGGCGCTGACTCGCCAATACAAGGTCAGCACCGGTGGCCTCAATCAAAGTTTCACCAGCTTGGAGGAGGCGCTGGTCTCGCTGCGCGGGGTGTCCGGTTGGCGCGTGGCGGAGGCCCGTGAACTGGATGACGGCGGCAACTATTACCTCGAATTCAGTTACCGGCTCGACACCAGTCAACTGCCCCGTCCGATGCAGATCGGGCTGGGCTCGCCGCAGGGTTGGGGCTTGAGCGTTGAGCGCACGCTGCCCTTGAACCCCGACTTCAGCGGCGCTGCCGTCACGCCATGACCAAGGCCGCCCGCTGGGCCTGGGTCGTGTCCTTGGTGACGGCAACCGGCGTCGCTGGCGTGCTGGCTTTTTTGCTCTCGGTCGGCGCGACGCCGGAGCGCGGTTTCTTCGAACGACACTATTTCTGGCTCTTCTGGCTCAACACGGCGGTGGCGTCGCTGCTGGTGCTGGTCATCGGCGTGGCGGCGGTGCGCTTGGTGTTGCGGGTGCGGCGCGGCAAGTTCGGCAGCCGGCTGTTGCTGAAGCTGGCCGGCATTTTTGCCCTGGTCGGCTTTGTGCCCGGTTTGTTGATCTACACCGTGTCTTATCAATTCGTCAATCGCAGCATCGAGAGCTGGTTCGACGTGCGGCTGGCCAGTGCGCTGGAGGCCGGCTTGAATCTGGGCCGTGGCACGCTGGACAGCTTGGTCAGCGACCTGTCCAAAAAGACCCGCGATGCGGCCGAACGCTTGTCTGCGGCCGACAGCATGCCGCAGCCACTGGCGCTGGAACGCCTGCGCGAGCAACTGGGTGTGCGCACCGTGGCCGTGGTGGGGGGCAACGGTCAGATCCTGCTGTCGGTGGGCGGAGATACCAGCTCGCTGACGCCCGACCGGCCGACATCCGCCATGCTGCGCCAAGCGCGCAGCACCAGCGTGGTCAGCCAGCTCGAAGGCTTGGAAGATGAAGCGCAGGCGCTGCAGGGCAATGCCCGCATCCGGGCGCTGGCGCTGCTGCCCAATAGCGAAATCCGGCTCGGTGCCAGTGGCGTGGGCGAGCGCTATTTGATGGTGATACAGCGCGTGCCAGCTGTTCTGCTGAGCAATGCGCTGGCGGTTCAAACGGCCAGCGGCGAGTATCAGCAGCGCGCGTTGGAGCGCGACGGGCTGCGCCGCATGTATCTGGGCACGCTCACGCTGGTGTTGATACTGGCCGTGTTCGCCGCGCTGTTGCTGGCGGTCACGCTGGGCAATCAGTTGGCGCGGCCGCTGCTGCTGTTGGCTGATGGCATGCGCCAAGTGGCGCATGGCGACTTGTCCGTCAAGCCGGTCCTGACCTCGCGGGATGAGCTGGGCGGATTGACCCGCTCCTTTGCCGACATGACCGAGCAACTGTCCGAGGCCCGCGCAATGGTCGAACGCAGCGTCTCCCAGCTGGAGAGCGCCCGCACCAACTTGCAAACCATTCTGGACAACCTGACTGCCGGCGTGATCGTCTTCGATGCACAGCGCAATATCGGTACCGTCAACCCCGGAGCCAGTCGCATTCTGCATCTGCCGCTGCTTGAATATCGCGGCCACAAGCTGGCAGACGTGCCGCAGTTGCAGGCCTTCGCCGAAGCCGTTGCGCAGCGCTTCGAGCAATACAACCCGCAGCAAAGCGGCGGTGAGCAAGACCATTGGCAAGACGCCTTCGAGTTGCAGCAAGGCGCGGGCAAAGATGTGTTGACCCTGTTGGTGCGTGGCGCGCAACTGCCGCACGACGAGCGCTTGATGGTGTTCGACGATATTTCCGAGGTGGTCTCGGCCCAGCGCTCGGCCGCCTGGAGCGAAGTGGCGCGGCGCTTGGCGCATGAGATCAAGAACCCGCTGACGCCGATACAGCTGTCGGCCGAGCGCCTGCAGCACAAGCTCGAATCCAAGTTGGAGGGGGCGGATCAAGCCATGCTGGTGCGTTCGGTGGCCACCATCGTCAACCAAGTGCAGTCGATGAAACAACTGGTCAACGAGTTCCGCGACTACGCCCGCCTGCCCTCGGCCAAACTGGAAAGCCTGGACCTGAACGAGTTGGTGGCCGAAGTGCTGACGCTGTACGCCGACGAGCAAGAGGCTGGCCGGCTGCGCGCCGAACTGGCGCACGAACCTGCGCGCATCCAGGGCGACGCCACGCAGCTGCGCCAAGTCATCCACAACCTCGTCCAGAACGCCCTGGACGCAGTGCAAGACAGACCGGATGGGCGTGTGCTGGTGCGCACCGCGCAGACGCTGACAGAGGCCGGTTTGCCGCGCTCGCTACGTCTGCTGGTCATCGACAACGGCCCGGGGTTTGCTGAGAAAGTGTTGAAGCGAGCCTTCGAGCCCTACGTCACGACCAAGAGCAAAGGCACCGGCCTGGGGCTGGCGGTAGTGAAAAAAATAGCCGACGAACATGGCGCGCGCATCCGCCTGGCTAATCTACATTTGCAGGACGATGAGGCCCAACCGGTAGCAGGTGCGCAAGTTTCGTTATCATTTTCAAAAATCGCGTCCGCAGCGGCCTAAACCGGCCCTGCTCAAAAGCCGGCGTAACTAGGTACCCATGGCAACAATTCTTGTAGTCGACGATGAACTGGGCATTCGCGCCCTGTTGTCAGAAATCCTCAGCGACGAAGGTCACACGATCGAACTGGCTGAAAACGCTGCGCAAGCACGCGCCGTTCGGGAGCGCATGCGCCCCGACCTCGTGTTGCTCGACATCTGGATGCCCGATGTGGACGGCATCACCTTGCTGAAGGAGTGGGGCAGCACGGGCTTGCTGACCATGCCCGTCATCATGATGAGTGGCCACGGCACCATAGACACCGCCGTGGAGGCGACCAAGGTCGGTGCCATCGCCTTCCTTGAAAAGCCCATCACGCTGCAAAAGCTGCTGCGCGCCGTCGAGCAATCGCTGGTCAAGACCGCGCCGCGCCCGCAGCCGCCGCCCGGCCTGCCCAGCTACATCCGCAACGACATGAGCCTGCAATACACCGCGCCCAGCTCGGGGCTGCTGCCGCCAGCGTCACAACCGGCCGCAGGCTTGGTGTCGGAGCAAAGCTTCGAGCTCGACCGCCCGCTGCGCGAAGCCCGCGATGCCTTCGAGAAAAGTTATTTCGAATTTCACTTGGCCAAGGAAAACGGCTCGATGACCCGCGTCGCCGAGAAAACCGGCCTCGAACGCACCCATCTGTACCGCAAACTGAAGCAGCTCGGTGTCGACCTCAGCAGAAACAAGCGAGGCATCGGAATTTAATGCTATAGTCGTGGTCTTCGCTGAGTTGCAGTAATCAAGTAATTGCAGCTTCTCAGCAAGAACAGTAGTACGGCCTGGTAGCTCAGTCGGTAGAGCAGCGGATTGAAAATCCGCGTGTCGGTGGTTCGATTCCGCCCCGGGCCACCAAGAATAAGTAATGGAATCAAGCACCTAGCGCCAACGGCTCTAGGTGCTTTTTTTTGGTCGATTTGGATGTAACGGCGTTCAGAATCCGGCCGTTTGCTCGAACTCAGTCTCGAGCCTTGATGAGCCGTTTTAGTGGGGCGGGAGGTTGT
>JBIIVZ010000245.1:0-4398 GCA_044339175.1 Roseateles sp. | reverse complement strand
TACGCCGCCCTGGCCGCCACGCTGGCCTGCGGTTACCTGGGCATCAAGAACCGCATCGAGCCGACGCCCGAATGCAAGGGCGATGCCTATTTGGGCGACTACCAATTGCCCCGCAGCTTGGGCGAAGCGCTGGGCCTGCTGCGCGCTGAAAAGGAGCTGGCCGCCGTGTTGGGCGAGTCCTTCATCACCGTCTATTCGGAGATCAAGGAGATCGAGTACGAAGAGTTCATGAAGGTCATCTCACCCTGGGAGCGCGAGCATCTATTGCTGCATGTTTAAGAGATCGCGAAGGCTGCGTACATCGAGTGCGTCTGCTTGGTTGAACAAGAGCAAAGCCGAAGGATCAGCCCGGCAGGGCGTTTTGCGAAGGTCAAGAAGGAAGCCGCAGCCCTAGGCTGCGCTGGGGGACACGAAGCAAAACGTCGTGCTGGGCTGATCCCGAGAGCACACCGGTTCTCCGCGAACGCTGGAACCTGACAGAGGATTTGATGCGCTGAATCCAACACCCACTACGAGGAAAGCCAATGACTACCGTTCAGAACCACAACACAGCACCGCGTACGACGGCCGACTGGCAGCAGGCCGACGCCCGCCATTTTCTGCACCCGTTCACCGACTTCAAGGGTTTGGCCGCCAAGGGCTCACGCATCATCGCCAAGGCCAGCAACATCTATTTGTGGGACAGCGAGGGCCACAAGATTCTGGACGGCATGAGCGGGCTGTGGTGCGTCAACGTCGGCTATGGGCAGCAAAGCCTGATCGACGCGGCGGCGCGCCAAATGAAGGAACTGCCTTTCTACAACGCCTTCTTCCAGACTGCCACCATGCCGGCCATCGAGCTGGCCGAAGTGCTGGCCGAGATCAGCCCGCCGCAGTTCCAGCATGTGTTTTTCACCGGCTCCGGCTCCGAGGGCAACGACACCATCGTCCGCATGGTGCGGCGCTACTGGGATGTGCAAGGTCAGCCCGAACGGCAGGTCATCATCGGCCGCATCAACGGCTACCACGGCTCGACGATGGCGGGTGCTTCGCTGGGCGGCATGAGCGGCATGCACGCCCAGGGCGGTCTGCCGATTCCGGGCATCACCCATATCCAGCAACCGCATTGGTTCGAGTTGGGTCAGGGCCAAGGCCTGACCCGCGACGCCTTTGGGCTGAAGGCAGCCGGCTGGCTGGAGGAAAAGATTCTGGAAATCGGCGCGGACAAGGTCGCCGCCTTCATCGGCGAGCCGGTGCAGGGTGCCGGCGGCGTGATCGTGCCGCCTGCCACCTACTGGCCGGAAATTCAACGCATCTGCGACAAGTACGGCATTTTGCTGGTCAGCGACGAAGTCATCTGCGGCTTTGGCCGCACCGGCAATTGGTTCGGCTGCGAAACCATGGGCTTCAAGCCGGACTTGATGACCTTCGCCAAGGGCGTCACCTCCGGCTACATCCCGCTCGGTGGCGTGCTGGTGGGCGACCGGGTAGCGCGGGTGATGATCGACGAGGGCGGCGAGTTCAACCACGGCTTCACCTACTCCGGCCACCCGACCGCCTGTGCCGTCGCGCTGGCCAATATCAAATTGCTGCGCGAGCTGGATCTGGTCGCCCATGTGCGGGACGACATCGGCCCTTATTTGGCGACCCGCATGGCCGAGCTCGACGATCACCCGCTGGTCGGCGAAACGCAGGCCTGCGGCATGATGGCGGCGGTGCAATTGGTGAAGGAAAAGGGCACGGAACCGGGCACTGGCACGTGTTTTGCTTCTGAGTTGGACGTTGGCATGCTGTGCCGCAACCATTGCTTTGGCAACGGCTTGATCATGCGGGCCGTCGGTGACCGCATGATCGTGGCGCCGCCGCTGGTGATGACGCGTGCGCAGATCGACGAAATGATGGTGTTGATCCGCCGCTGTTTGGACCTGACCCTGGCTGAAGTCACAGCGCGCGGCTGGGTCTGAGAGGGTGAGAACTTTTTACTGCGCGGCCGCCATGCGTCGTTGGCCGGGTGCTCAGAATCCTCACGTACCTGAAGTACGTTGCGGTTCTTGTGCCCCGTCCTCCTAGCCTGACGACCGCTCGCTACAAAAGTTCGCGCCCTCCGAATGCTTCACGCCACATTTACGGGTTCTGGCCGATAGCCGACGCCCAGCCAGCCCATAAACTGCGCCAACGTCCAAATTCAGCTGCCGGCTCATTGGCAGTATTTCAGTCATCTGACCTTGTGGAGACCCAGCCATGAACTTGCTGTCAACTTGCCGCTTTCGCACTGCGCTGACCTCGGTAGCGCTTGCCGCAGCCAGCCTCTTCCCCTTGACGGCTGCCGCGCAAGAAGAGGAAAAAATTCTCAACGTCTACAACTGGTCGGACTACATCGCCGAAGACACGATCAAGAACTTCGAGAAGGAAACCGGCATCAAGGTGCGCTACGACAATTTCGACAACAACGAAATCGTCCACGCCAAGCTGGTGGCGGGCAAGACCGGTTACGACGTCGTTGTGCCCAGCTCCTACTGGGCCAAGCTGCAGGCGGACGGCGGCTTGCTGCGCAAGCTCGACAAGGCGCAACTGCCCAATTACAAAAACCTCGACCCAGCTCTGCAAGCGCAGCTGGCCAAGCTCGACCCCGGCAATGAGTACATGGTCGATTGGCTCTGGGGCTTCACCACGGTGGGCATCAACGTCGACAAGGTCAAAGCAGCCATTGCGCCGCTGCCGATGCCGGACAACGCCTGGGATCTGGTCTTCAAACCCGAATACATCTCCAAGCTGAAGAGCTGCGGCGTCAGCTTCCTGGACTCGGCCACCGAGGTGATACCGGCCGCCCTGCACTATTTGGGCAAACCGGCTTACAGCAAGAGCATTGCCGACTTTGCCGGCGTGCCGGCGCTGCTGAAAAGCATTCGCCCCAACGTGACGCTGTTCAGCAGCTCGGGCTACATCAACGACATGGCGAATGGCTCGATCTGCCTGGCGCTGGGTTGGTCGGGTGACATCAACATCGCACGGCAGCGCGCCATCGACGGCAAGACCGGGCAGAAGATTGAGGCGCTGATCCCCAAGACCGGCGGCATCATCTTCATGGACGTGATGGTGATCCCGGCGGACGCTCCCCGGCCGGGCAACGCGCATAAGTTCATCAACTACATCCTGCGCCCCGAAGTGCATGCGAGCCTGACCAACAAGGTCTTCTACGCCAACCCGAACAAGGCCTCCAAGCCCTTCATCCGGCCCGAGGTGGCCAACAACCCGAGCGTCTTCCTGAGCGATGCCGACATGAAGACGATGGCCTCACCAGACGCCTTGAACAACGACATCCGCCGCCAAATGACGCGCATGTACACCTCGTTCAAGACCGGTCTTTGACACGGCTCGTGAGCAATTTAGGCCCTGACGGTGCCCGACGTTCGCGAAGAACCGGTGTTCTTGCGGGATCAGCGCGGCGGGACGTTTTGCTGCGTGCCAAGGCCAGAGGCCTTGGCATGAGCGGAAGGACGCACCCGATGGCCGCAGCCCGGCCAGCTTTTCGAGGTGTAAAAAGTTTTGTTTCTTGAGAGTCAGCAACCGGGAGAGGCAGTGCGATGAGTGCAGACGTAAGTACAGAAAACAGCCCGACGCTTGGCGAGACTGGCACTGCCTACTTGCGGATCGAAAACGTGGTGAAGGACTTTGGCGGCGGCTCGGTGGCCGTGGACCGGGTCTCGATCGACATTGCCAAGGGCGAGATCTTTGCCCTGCTGGGCAGCTCGGGTTGCGGCAAAACCACCTTGCTGCGCATGTTGGGTGGCTTCGAGACGCCGACCAGCGGCCGCATCATCTTGAACGGCCAAGACCTGGACGGCCTGCCGCCCTACGCCCGGCCGATCAACATGATGTTCCAGAGCTATGCGCTGTTCCCCCACTTGACGGTGTGGGACAACATTGCCTTCGGACTGCGCCGTGACGGCATGGCCAAAGACCTGATCAGCGCACGTGTCGAGGCCATGCTCAAGTTGGTGCAGTTGGGCAAGTTCGCCAAGCGCAAACCGCACCAGTTGTCCGGCGGCCAGCAGCAGCGCGTCGCACTCGCGCGCAGCTTGGCCAAGAAGCCGCAGTTGCTGCTGCTGGACGAGCCTCTGGGCGCTTTGGACAAAAAGCTGCGCGAAGAAACGCAAATCGAGCTGGTCAACATCATCGAAGACGTCGGCGTCACCTGCGTGATGGTGACGCACGACCAGGAAGAAGCGATGACGATGGCCTCGCGCATCGCGGTGATGAGCGAGGGCCGCATTCTGCAGATCGGTGCGCCGGCGGACATCTACGAAACGCCGGCCACCCGCTTCGTCGCCGACTTCATCGGCAATGTCAACATGATGGAGGGCACGCTCAGCGTCGACGAGCCCGACCACGTCATCATCGAGTGCGCCGACTGCACCC
>JBIIVZ010000244.1:0-4412 GCA_044339175.1 Roseateles sp. | reverse complement strand
TGGCCCCGGCCACCGTCAGTGTCGGGGCGGTGAGCGCAATTTCTCCACCCTGGCCGCTGCGGCCCTGCGCCGACAGGCTGCCGGAAACCCAGGCATCCGAGCCGGCGCTCAGGCGCACGCTGCCGCCGTGCTGGCCATCAGCGATCAGGCTGGAGGCGGTGGTTTGTTCGATATGGCCGCTGGCCTGGATGTCGATATTGCCGCCGGATTGGCCCGGCAGGCTTGCGCTGGCATCCCAGCGGCCGGCCTCGATCAGGTTTTTGCTGCGGGCCGAGAGTTCACGCCCTTGCACGCTGCCGGTCTGCACAATGGCTTGGCTGGCTTCCAGGCGGATGCGACCGTCCACCTCGGCAAAACGGTCGGCGGCGAGTTGGCCGCTGTTGCGGATGACGCCGCTTTGCAGGCTGCTGATGGCCTGGGCGGAGAGGATGATCTGGCCTCCGGGCACCAGTACGGCGTGCTGGTTGTCCACCAGTGCGGCGACGGTGGCGGGTTCGACCAGCAGGTTCAGTAGTGAACTCCCGTTGAGTTGCAGCGTTATCATCTCGCCGGCGGCAAGTGCGACCGTGCCGGCCTGGGCCAGGATCACGCCCTCGTTGCGCACCTCGGGTGCCAGCAGCGCGATATAGCCGCCCAGATCGGCCGTCAGCTGGCCCTGGTTGACGACGCTGCCGGTGGCGCCATTGCGGGCAAAGCCGGTCTTGCCGGCCATGAAGTCGGCGGTGGAGATGCTGTGCGTGGTGGCCACCAAAGCACCGACATTGGCGCTGGCGCTCGGGCTGAAATAGATGCCGGCCGGGTTGCTCAAAAAGACCTGCCCGTTCGATGTGATGCGGCCAAAGATTTGGCTCGGTTGCGCGTCCAGCACGCGGTTCAGCGTCACGCTGGCGCTGTTGGGCTGCTTGAAGTTCACCTGCGCATTGGCACCGAGGTTGAAGCTCTGCCAGTCGATGGCGGCGCGTTGGCTGCTCTGGGTCACATCCAAGCGGGCGCCGCTGCTGCCAATGACGGCCTGGCCGGCGACCACCTGGCCGCCTTGGGGCAAGGTGTTGGCGGGCGGCGCGGCTTGGGCGCACCCAAAGCCTAGTGCCAGCAGGGCCGGCAAGCTGCGAAGCACTGCGATCAGCGCGCCGAAGCCACTCGCGCCGGCGATGCAGCGCTTGCCGCGGCCGCGGCTGAGTTCGCTGACCGCGACCCAAGTGCCGCTGCTCTCGTTCCAGACCAGGCGGTAGAGGCGGTTGATGCTGGCATGTTCGTTCATGAAATATTCTCTGCAAAAAGGCTGGGATGGGCGCGGGGCGAAGGCCGGGAATACGTCAGAAGGGCAGACTGGCCTGCAGCCAGACGCGGGTGCGCTTGTGCGTGCCGTCTTGGTCCAGCCCGGCCGGGTTGGCCAGCGGGTTGCTGCCGATACGGCTCGCCACGGTGAGCTTGAGGTCGAGCGCGCGTGGGCCCGTCCATGCCAGGCCCACGCCGGCGCCTTGCAGCGTCGCCCGGTTGACGGTGGGTGCGCCGGCAAAGCTGTTGTCAACGTTGATCAGCACTTGCCCGCGGTCATAGAACAGCACACCGCGCAGATCCGCCGGCAGCTGCGCGCGCAGCTCCAAGTTGATGAGGTGGCCGCGCGCGCCGCCGGCCTCGCTGCTGGGGTAGGCGCGCACGCCTTGGGCGCCGCCAAGGTAGAACTTTTCGGACGAATCGAGGTTGCGGTCGCTGGTTTGGCCGGCAATCGCTGCGAAGAACGTCAGCCTGCCGGCAAGCACTTGCTGGCGGCTGAAGCTGTAGCGCAGCTTGGTAAAGCTGCCGTGGGTCTTGGGGCCATTCGCGTCAGCGGCGAAGTTGGGTGAGCCTTGCAGATTCAGGCTCCCTTGGCTGAGCAGCAGGCCGCCGCCATTGGCGCCGCCGCCGCCCCAGTCGTCGAACAAATTGCCGCTCACGCTGGCGGAGGCAATGCGCGAGCGGTAGTCGCTGCCGACGCTGCCATTGGCTTCGTTGCGAAAGTCTTTGCGCTCGATGCTGAACTGCACCGACAGATTGCGCTCGCGGCTGCGCAGTGCCGCTAAGCTGGCGTCCAGCCCCCAGGTGCTGGACTCGCCCTTGGCGTTCAGTACGGCGAAGTCGGCCCCGACCAAACGGTAGCGCATGGTCGAGGCATTGGCGCCGGCGCGCCAGCCTTGTAAGCCCAGTGGTGCCGAGCCGGCGAGGCGAACGTAGTCGTGGCCCCGGCTGTGGCTGAGCTGGCCGTCCAAGGCGTCGCCGAGCCCCAGCGGTCCGTTCAGGCGCAGGCCGGCGTTCACGCGCTCGGCCCCGGTGGAGCGGCTGCCGCTGTTGTCGGCGCTGGCGTCTCCCAACAGAAGCGGCGCATCGGCAAGCTTGATCAGCAAATCGGTTTCGCCCGGCTGGCTGCCGGCGACCAAACTGCCGGTGCTGCTGATGCCGGGGAGGTCGCTCAAGAGCAGCAGGCCCCGGTCGAGCGCCGGCAGGCGCAGCGGCGCGCCGCCGGCCTGCTGGGCGGCGATCATGGCCGTGGCGCGGTCGCTGTCAAAGCGCAGGCCGCTGGCGGGCTTGTCGAGGAGCACCTTGCCGAAGCGGGCTTCATCGACTTGCAAGAGGATCACGCCCTCGGTGATGTCTTGCGGCGGCAGGTAGACACGAGCCAGCCAACCCGCCCGCGCGTAGGCCTCGGCAACGGCGGCGGCGGCGCGCTGCAGGTCGGCCAAGCCAAGGGTGCGGCCCTGGTATTGACTGAGCGCGGCTTGCAGTGTGGCACTGTCAAGCAACTGATTGCCGCGCAATTCGAAGCGGGCAACTTGGACCTGCCGCCCGCCATCCAGACGCAGCTCTTGCGGCTGATTAAGGCGCGGGCTATCGCTGCGCTGAGGCTGCGGCGGCGTGCCTTGTCTTTGTTGCTGCAACAGGCTGCCAGCGTCGGGCGGGGTTTGCGCCCATAGCGAGGCGGGGAGCGAAACCAGCAGGGCAGCCAGGTGCATGGGGCGGGCCCAGCAGAAAGGGGCGGGTCGACCTGCTCGTGAGCTGGGGTGCGGGAAGACGACTGACGTGCTGTGCGAAGGCGGCATGGGCGTACTTGTCTTGGTGGTGAAATCTGAGGGTTCGGTCGACTGGCCTCGGTGCTGAGTTGACTCGCGCCGACGCTATTCGTACATAGCCCGATCGTCGCCGCGCAGCAGCTCACTTGAGCGGAGAAATTAGGGCGGCTTTCCGACCTTCTTCGCCCTTGCTGCTTCGGCACTATTGCCAGTAAGCGCCGAGTAGGGTGAGGGGTCGCCCCCTCGTGTCAAACGAACTGAAGTTGGTACGTTTGTCCTAGTAAAGTTGTGATTTCTCTGTGTCACCGCTTGGAGAAAGAAAAAAGTCCTTTCAGATCAGTAGCTTGCGATTAATTGAAGTAAAGATGTGATTTCAGTTCTTGGCTGCACCGTGCCGAGTCGCGAGTGACATGAGGTGGACGGGCGTGGTTCAAAAAGCGCTGTTTTAGGGTGACACCGACGTGTCAAAGCGACCCGCTAAAGTTGGCGGATGCTTGCGATCAATTCTGTAGAGGTTGAGGCCGACGGCCCCAGTCCTTTTAGGCGCGAAGTGCCTGGAGTTGCCCGAAGCCGAGCAAGCTCAACCAGTGAGCGTGTGCCTTACCGGTGAGCAACTCGCACGGACTTTTACCCGCTCGCTCTGGCACACGGCTGCGCATAAAGCGGCGATGGTTCAAGAAGAACTGCAGCATGCCCAAATAGGTGTTGCCCACCTGGCGGCGCAGCGTGAAGTACGTGCGCAAGCGTGAGTTCAAATTCTCAACCAGGGAGCTGCAGCGTGGAGTCTGCTCCAGTGCCTGCGTGACAGCCGCTTTGACGATGTAAAACTTGCCGCCAAGGTCATGGCGTAGCTGATTCCAAGCTTGCCAGTAGGTGCTCGAGGTGGGGTGTTTGCGGTGCAGCGTGCAGACGGCCCGCACTATGCGGTCGGGCACTGAATGCATCGTGGCAATGCCGCTCAATTTGGAATCCAGCACGCCCGCGAATGCAAGCAAATCATTGCGCTGATTTTGCAGCGCGATGCGCACCTTGCGGATGCGTTTTGGGTTCAAGTGTTCGCGGGCCAGAAACTCTTGCGTGACGAAGTCGAACAGTTCAAGCCGCGTGGTCAGGCAAGAGCCAGCGAGTTCTAATACATCCAGGCGCAGCCACTGCGTGAGGATTTTGATGTCCTTGGCCACCAGGGCTGAGCTGAGCTCAGCACGTCGTGCCTTGCCCAGTGGGTGGGCCAATGCTGGTTCTGTCGCAACAACAGCCAATCGACGTGGCAAAGCGGCTTGGCCGCCGGTTCTCAAAATGCCAAGCTGTAGAACTGCTCAGCTTTGGATAGAACTTTGCCTTCGGGGCCAGACTTCATCTGGCCCT
>JBIIVZ010000243.1:0-4414 GCA_044339175.1 Roseateles sp. | reverse complement strand
AGACCAGCGCGGTGACGGCCGGCTTGAGCCCGTAAAAAATCCCCGCCACCACCGGCAACTGCCCGTAGACCAGATAAATCCAGCTCAGCGCGATCAGGATGAACAGCGACGGCAGGACGAACAGCCCGCCGGCGACAAGGCCGCCCCAAGTGCGGTGCATCAGCCAGCCGATGTAAGTGGCCAGTTGCTGCGCCTCCGGGCCCGGCAACACCATGCAGTAGTTCAGCGCATGCAAGAACCGCTTCTCGCTGATCCAGCGCCGCCGCTCGACCAACTCGCTATGCATGATCGCAATCTGCCCCGCCGGCCCGCCAAAACTGATGAAGCCCAGCTTCAGCCAAAACGCGAACGCTTGCCAAAAGGAGACCGGGGCGGGCGGTGTGAGCAAGGGCGCTGCGGGGTTTGTTGGCATAGGGGCGGCATTGGCAGGATCGAGCCGCATTGTCCACGGCACAACCGCGCCCTCGCCGTCGTTCTCTTCAACCCGCCACAACGCGCTTCAGCTTGCCGCTGCGGCCCAGCGGCAGGGCGGCCACGACCTGGGTGCTGATGTGCAGCGGCACGGCACCCTGTGCGGTGGCGAACTCGCACAGCAAGCGGCGGTAGTGTTCACGTTGCACAGGCGTGGCGGCGGCGCTTGGTCCGAGCAGCAGCCGCCAAGCGGTGCCGCCGTGTTGCGGCAGTTGTCGCAGCTGGAAGTCGAACAGGCCGGCCTCGTCTTCCAGCACGGTGCTGAGGGCCAGCGGCAGCAGGGTGACCGGCTGGCCGTCAAGGCCGGGCACGCTCAGTGCGTCGTCGCGGCGCCCCAGCACCTGCACGACCGGCAGGGCCGAGCCGCAGCGGCAGGGTTGGGTCGCGACGGTGATGCGGTCGCCGAGGTCAAAGCGGATCAGCGGCTGCAGGTGATTGGCCAAGTTTGTCAGCAGCGCGGTGTGCGAGGTCTCGCCGGGCGGCACCGGCCGGTATTGCGCATCGACCGGTTCGAGCAGCACCCAGTCGGCGTTCACATGCAACTGGCCTTGGCCGCATTCCCAGGCGATCGGCAGAAACTCCGACGCGCCGTAGCTGTTGCGCAGCGCGCAGCCAAAGCTCTGCTCGATGTGGCCGCGCATCGCGGGCGTGAGGGTTTCGCCGCCGGTCCAGATCTCCTGCGGCCGGCAGCGCAAGTGGCCGCGTTGCACTTCATCGGCCAGCAGGGCGGCGGCGGTCGGGTAGGTGGCCAGGATGGTGGGCGCAAAGTCATTCAGCTCGGCGACCAGCGCCGGCGTCGGCTGCAGGATGGAAAAGCTGCGCCAGCGGGCGGTCAGCCAGGGCTGGGCCAGACGCAGCCGTTGCACCGACACCTGGCTGGCGAAATGCCCGTCGATGGCACCGACGAAGGCAAAGCGCTCGGCCAAATAGAGCGGGTCCCAGAGCCGCGCCCAGGGCCGGGGCGAATCCCGGCGGCCGGCTTCCAGCGCGTCGTAGACCGCCATGGCCCGTTCGTCCTGCACAAAGAGGGCCGATTGACCGGTGCTGCCGGAGCTTTCCCAGACCCAATATTTGCCCAGAAAGGCGCGGCCTATGCGCTGCGGGTCGGTGCAAAAAGCGCTCAAGCCGGTTAGCGTGAGCTGCGGGTCGGTCACATGGCCGGCAAAGTTGCGCATCAGCTCGGGCTTGGTCAGCACCGGCAGGGCCTGCAGCGGAATGTCGTCCGGCGGATAGGTCAGGGCCAGTTCTGCCAAGATCGGCTGATAAAACGGCGTGGCGCGAGCCGCTTGCAGCAGTTGCTGCAGACGCTCGGCCTGGCGCACGGCGATGGCCTGAGCGCTGGCGCGAGCAGCCAAGCGTATGTCGGCCGCGATCGCTGCAGGGGTCAATCGGTGTAGCACTGCAGCACGTACTCGCCCGGTGCCTCGCCCATCACGTCACGGGCCGGGATAGGCTGTGCCGGCTGCGGCGGGGACGAGCGAGCCGCCAGCCACGTGTGCCAGGCCGGCCACCAGGAGCCGGGGTATTCGGGGGCTTGCTGGGCCCATTCCCGATGCTCCAGCCAGGGGCCGTGGTCGGCGCGGCAGGCGAGCCGGTAGCTGCGGTGGGCATGGCCGGGCTCGGAGATGATGCCGGCGTTGTGGCCGCCGCTGGTCAGCACGAAGGTGATCTCGGTGTCGCTCAAATGGTGCAATTTGTAGACCGAGCGCCAGGGCGAAATATGGTCGCGTTCGGTGCCGACGAGGAAGACGGGCAGGTGGATGTCGGACAGCGAGACGGCGCGCCCGTCGACCCGGTAACTGCTGGTGGCCAGCGCGTTGTGCAAGTAGAAAGCGGTCAGGTATTCATGGTGCATGCGGGCCGGCATGCGGGTGGTGTCGGCGTTCCAGGCCATCAGGTCGGTGCGCCGCTCGCGCTCGCCCATCAGGTATTCGCGCATGCGGCGGGTCCAGACCAGATCACGCGAATGCAGAAACTGGAACGAGCCGGCCATCTGCTCGCCGGTCAGATAGCCCTTGCCGCGCGTCACCTCGTCGAGCAAGCCGACCTGGCTTTCATCGATGAACAGGCCCAGCTCGCCCGGCTCCGAAAAGTCCGTCTGCGCAGCCAGCAGGCTCAACGAGCGCAGCGGCGGCAGATCGGCGGCGTCCAAGGTGCCGCCGCTGCGACCCAAGGCCGCCGCCGCCACCGCCAGCAAGGTGCCACCCAGGCAATAACCCATCGCATGCACCGGTTGGCGCTCGCCGCCCGCCGCCGTGCTCATGCGGCCAATCGCCCGCAGCGCATCAAAAATGCCCAAGTGCAAGTAGTCGTCCAGCGTCAGGTCGTGGTCACTGGCATCCGGGTTGCGCCAGGACAGCATGTAGATCGTGTGGCCCTGCTCGACCAAGTACTTCACCATCGAGTTGTGCGGCGACAGGTCAAGGATGTAGTACTTCATGATCCAGGACGGCACGATCAGCAGTGGCTCCGGGTGGACGGCAGCCGTCTGCGGCGTGTAGCGGATCAACTCGATCAGCCGGTTGCGCAGCACCACCTTGCCCGGCGTGATGCCCACGTCACGGCCGACTTGGGTTGGCGGCGCAGGCAGCGTTCCGCCCTCGTCCTGAGCGTCCGGCAGGCCCAGTGTGTCGTGCAGCCAATGTTTCGCGCCTTGCAGCAGATGGGCACCACCGGAGGCCGCAATGTCCTGCAGCACGACCGGATTGGTGAGCAGGCTGTTGGCGGGTGTCAGCAGTCCGAGCCACTGACGGGCGAAGAAGCGTGTCATCTCGGTGTGGTGGCCGCTCATGCCGGCCACATGGCCCGCTTCTTCCCAAAAAGTCTCCGCATTGCGAAAGCCGCTGCGCAACACATTGAACGGGTATTGCGCCCAAGCTTCATGCCTGAAACGTGGGTCGTCGTCCGCATTGCCGACGGCTGCATTGGCCTGCGCCTCGGTGTTGAGCAAGGTGTCACTCGCCAGTTGAGTCGCCAGCGTGGCCAACTCCAGCTGCCGCCCCGGCGAGACCGCCAGGTGCCAAGCCCAGTCGGCCGTGGCCAAGGCCAAGGACACGGCCGACAAGCCCCCCGTCAGCGGCGCCATGCTGGTGTGCACCATGCGGTCGAGCCGCTGAGTCGGTGATTCCTGCATCGCCGCACCGCCGAATTTGACGGGTTGCGGTGGCGCTGCAGCCATCAAGACGGGTGCCGGTCTCAACGCTTGCGGTGCAAGCGCGTGTGCGGTCGATTTACTCATAGGTTCAATGCCTTTATCCAGCTCGGGCGGGCGGCGCTGCGGAATGGCGCTCGACAGTCAAGCACGCATTCATTCTGTTGCTGGTGCTGCCGGCGTGGCTTGATCTATGGCAAATTTTGGGCGCTGCGCTGCGGCACCGACCGCCAGCGCACCACCTACGCCTTCAGTCCCAGCGCCTTCCAGCCCTCGAGGCCGAGCTTTTCCAGCGTGGCCATATTGGCTTCGTAGATGGCGTCGGTGTCGGCCATCGTTTCGGTGGCGCGCTCGATGCTGCTTTCGCGCAGCAGGTGCAGCGTGGGGTAGGGCGAGCGGTTGGTGTAGTTGCTGATGTCGTCGATCTGCGTGCCGCCGAACTGGTATTGCGGGTGGAAGCTGGCGATTTGCAGCTCGCCGTCCAGCTCCAGGTCCTCGACCAAGGCGTCAGCGGCACCGAGGAAATCGTTGTAGTCGAGGAAATCGGTCAACACCAGCGGGTGGATCAGCAGCGTGGTTTCGATCTCCTCCGGGTCGGCTCGGTTCAAGGCCAGTAGTTCGCGAGCCAGCTCCTTCAGCAAGTCCTCCGGCGTGGTGGCGGTGCTGACCACATAGCGCAGGCGGTTATTGACATGAACGCTCTTGGCGAACGGGCAGAGGTTGAGCCCGATGACGGCTTTCTCCAGCCAGGCTTGAGTTTCTTGTTGGGCTAAGGGATTCAGGGCAGGGGTG
>JBIIVZ010000242.1:0-4417 GCA_044339175.1 Roseateles sp. | reverse complement strand
TCCGTGTTGGTGAGTTTCTGAGGTCGGCGATGAATAGCACCACGAACAGCAGCACGACAAACAACCCCACCAGCGGCAAACCCGACTGGCATGCCCGCGCCGCCGCGCTGAAGATCGACGGCCGGCCTGTGATTGGCGGCAAGCGCGTCGAGACGATTGATGGCCAGCAATTCGATTGCATCTCGCCCATCGACGGCAAGAGTCTGGGTCAGGTGTCACGCAGCCAAGCGGCCGATGTGGACGCCGCCGTGCGGGCGGCCCGCAGCGCCTTTGACGACGGCCGCTGGTCCGAGCGCCCGCCGGCCGCGCGCAAGAAGATTCTGCAGAACTTTGCCGACAAGATCCTTGCCGCCAAAGAAGAGCTGGCCCTGCTGGAAACGCTGGACATGGGCAAGCCGATTCAATACGCGCTGGGTGTCGATGTGCCGGCCACCGCGCGCTGCATCGCCTGGTACGGCGAGGCGGTGGACAAAATCTATGACGAAATTGCCCCCACCGGGCCCAACGCGCTGGCCCTGATTCGACGCGAGCCGATGGGCGTGATCGGGGCCATCGTGCCCTGGAACTACCCGATGATCATGTCGGCCTGGAAGCTCGGGCCGGCCCTGGCCGCCGGCAATTCCGTCGTGCTGAAACCGAGCGAAAAATCACCGCTGACCGCACTGCGGCTGGCTGAATTGGCACTTGAAGCCGGCTTGCCGGACGGTGTTTTCAACGTCGTGCCCGGCTACGGCCACGAGGCCGGTGAAGCGTTGGCGCTACACATGGATGTCGATGCCATCGGTTTTACCGGCTCCACCCGGGTCGGCCGCAAGATGCTCGACTACGCAGGCCGCTCGAACCTGAAGCGGGTCTACAACGAGCTGGGCGGCAAGTCGGCTTTCCTCGTCTTCCCGGACTTTGACGACCTCAAGCGCGCCGCACAAACCGTCGCTGGCGCGATGTTTTTCAACCAGGGTGAGTCCTGCAATGCGCCCTCAAGGGTGCTGGTGCACGACAGCATTGCCGACGAATTTGTCGCGATGGTGGCGGCCGAAGCGCCCAAGTACACGCCGGGCGACCCGCTGGACCCGAAGACGGTCATGGGGGCCATCGTCGACGAGGGCCAAATGCGCACGGTGCTCGCCTACATTGAAGGCGCACGGGCCGAGGGTGCGCAAGCCCGGATCGGCGGTCAGCAAGTGCGCGGCGACAGCGGTGGCTATTTTGTCGAGCCGACCGTGTTTGACGGCGTCACCGAAGGCATGACGATTGCCCGCGAGGAAATCTTCGGCCCGGTGCTCAGCGTGCTGCGCTTCAAGGACGAAGCCGACGCCGTGCGCATCGCCAACGACAGCCCGTTCGGCCTGCAAGCCAGCGTCTGGAGCAGCCACATCGACCGCGCCCACCGCGTCGCCCGCAAACTGCGCGCCGGCACCGTGCACGTCAACCAATACGACGAAGACGACATCACCGTGCCCTTTGGCGGCTACAAGCAAAGCGGCAATGGTCGCGACAAATCGCTGCACGCCTTCGACAAATACACGGAGCTGAAAACCACTTGGCTGCGTATCAACCGTTGAAGGGCGTCGAGCTCGGGGGGCCCTGCCTCAGCACCTTGCAGCAAAGCCTGGCCGACGCCCAAATCCACACCCTGCTGGCGCAGTTCACCGACCTCCACGGCGTGGCCAAGGGCAAGTATTTGCCGGTCTCGCAGTTGGAGTCGTTGTTGACGACAGGAGCTGGCTTTTCCGGCCCGTCGGTCGCGGGCACCGGCCTGCCGCGCACCGGGCCGCGCAGCGAATATTGGGCCCGAGGAGATGCCTGCACCGTCCAAGCGATGCCCTGGATGGACGGCTACGCCCGCGTCGTCTGCGACGGCTTTGTAGACGGCGAGCCGTTCGACGCCTGCCCGCGCCAGGTGTTGCGGCGCGCCGAAGCGCGTTTGGCCCAGCAGGGCTGGCACCTCAGGACCGGCATCGAGCCGGAATTCTTTTTGCTGCGCCGCACCGACTCAGGTGGCTTCGAGCCTTTTGACGGGCAAGACCAACTGGACAAACCGTCCTACGACCTGAAAGCCCTGGCGCGCCAGGCACCGCTGCTGCTTGAGCTGCACCAAACGCTGGCGGCTTGCGGCCTGGATGTGCTGCAAATTGACCACGAAGACGCGCACGGCCAGTTCGAGCTCAACTTTGCTCACGACCGAGCGCTGCGCAGCGCCGACCACCTGATGCTGTTCAAGCTGGCGGCGCAAGCGTTGGCCGAACGGCGCGGTGCGTTGTTGTCGATGATGGCCAAGCCGTTCGCCAATCAACCGGGCAGCGGCATGCATTTTCATGTCTCGCTGTGGCGGACGGCGAGCACTAAGGCGGCCGCTGCAGAATGCGTGTTCGATGCGCCGGCCACCTCCATCAACCCACCCGGCGGCAACGGCTTGATGAAGCATTTCATCGCCGGCGTGCTGGCGCATTCGCCCGCCCTGTGCGCGCTGGCCGCCCCCACCGTCAATTCCTACAAACGGCTGGTCGTCGGGGAATCGTTATCGGGCACCAGCTGGGCACCCGCCTACATCGCCCACGGGCCGAACAACCGCACGGCGCTGGTGCGCAGCTTGGGCCAGCGCTTCGAGTGGCGCTTGCCCGACGCAACGGCCAACCCCTATCTGGTCACTGCCGCCTTGATTGCGGCCGGGCTGGACGGCATCGAACGCCAACTCGAACCGCCCACCGCCTGCAGCGACGACCTGTTCGAGCTCAGCCTGAGCGAGTTGCGCGCACGCGGCATCGCCTGTCTGCCGCAAAGCCTGGAGCAAGCGCTCGACGCGCTGCAAGCCGACGCCGTCATTTGTGCCGCCCTGGGCGACACGCTGACGACCGAGTTCCTGGCGCTCAAGCGCGCCGAATGGCTGGCCTACGCCCGCCACGTCAGCGACTGGGAACTGCAGCGCTATGCGGGGTTTTTCTAAGTCGTCGGAACGTCAGCAGACCTCATGAGAAACAAAACTTTTTACACCCCGAAAAGCTGGCCGGGCTGCGGCCATCGGGTGCGTCCTTCCGCTCATGCCAGGGCCAGAGGCCCTGGCGCGTAGCAAAACGTCCCGCTGCGCTGATCCCGCGAACACACCGTTTCTCCGCGAACACCGGCCACCGGCCACCGCCAGGAGCCTGAATTGCTCTCGACTCCCTTCACTCTCGCTTTGTTCAAGCTCCGCCCCCACAGGCCCGCCGCGCCATGACTGCTCCGACTCCCCACCACGCCACGCCATGGCTCGCCTATGCCTGCCTTGCCCTCAGCACCAGTTTGATCGGCAGCTATGTCGGGTTGTCCAAGTTACTGGTGGCCGCCTTGCCGGTGTTTTTGCTGGCTTGGTTGCGCTTTGGTCTCGCGGCTATTTTGATGGCCGGCTGGGTCAAGCGCGGCGCGGCAGAAGCGCCGCTGGATGGCCGCTCGCGCTGGCTGTTGTTTTGGGAGTCTTTTCTCGGCAACTTCTTGTTTTCGATCTGCTTGCTGTTCGGCCTGCAGCACAGCTCGGCGATGGTGGCCGGCGTGATCTTGGCCGGCATCCCGGCGGCGGTGGCGCTGCTCAGTTGGCTGATGCTGGGCGAGCGCATCACCGCCCGCGTGCTGGTCGGCTTGGCCCTGGGGGTGGCCGGCATCGCGCTGGTGGCCTTGACCAAGTCGGAAGGCGGCGCAGCCAACTCCGGCCTGGGCGCAGCGCTGTTGCTGGGCGCTGTGTTCTGCGAAGCCAGCTACGTGGTGATCGGCAAAAAACTCACCGCCAACGTCACCCCGAAGCGGATCAGCGCCTTGATCAACCTCTGGGGCTTGGCGCTGGTGACGCCGTTGGGGGTGTGGCAAGCGCTCAGCTTTGATTTCAGCGCGCCCAGCCCGGCGATCTGGGGCTTGCTGGCTTTTTATGCGGTGGCCGCCAGCGTCGCCACCGTGTGGCTGTGGATGACCGGGCTGCGCCATGTGCCGGCGGCGCAGGCGGGCGTCTTCATGGTGTTCTTACCGCTGACGACGGCGCTGATCGGCTTGGGTCTGGGTGAGCGGCTCGGGGCTACGCAAGCGCTGGCCTACGGCTTGGCGCTGGCCGGCGTCGTACTGGCCACTTGGCCACAGCGCCGCCGCTTGGCGCCCGCTGCCACGCTTTAACATCGCGCACCGTCCGAACCGTCAACTCCCCCCAACAAGCACCGATCCGACCGATGAACTCCAGCCACCCATCCCCCCTGCCCACCCACCTCCGCCTGCATCAGTTGGCTGGACTGCAAACCGGGCCGCGCCTGCTGGTCAGCGCGGCCGTGCATGGCAACGAGGTCTGCGGGGTGAGCGCCATTCAGCGCGTCCTCGAAGCCTTTGACAGCGGCAGCCTGACGCTGCTGCGCGGCACGCTGACCCTGCTGCCGATTGCCAACCCGCTGGCGCATCGGCTGGG
>JBIIVZ010000241.1:0-4418 GCA_044339175.1 Roseateles sp. | reverse complement strand
GGGTCGGACAAATCCTGGCCGGCGCAGAAGCCGCGCCCGGCTCCGGTGATCACGACGCAGCGCACGCTGTCGTCCGCTGCGGCGGCGTCCAGCGCGTTGCGCAACTGCATCAACATCGCGGTGGTGAAGGCGTTCAGCGCGGCCGGACGGTTCAGCGTCAGCGTGCAGACAGCGCCGTCCTGGGACGTCAAAATTTGCGGTTCGAGCATGGCAGCCTCATCAGTTTCACGCGGTCGTGTCGTTCCGAACGGATTCAAAACACTCTTGACCGACCGGTCGGTAGATCGTAATGTCCACTTTGATTTAGCGCAAGCTCAACAGCCCTGGTGCAAACCCTGAACGCAGCTCATCGGCCACAAGTCCTTGCATGAGGCAGCCAATCGTTCTTCTCGGCTCAGCTGTGCCACAGCCAGCGGGCACAATATCAGCCATGGCAGAACGAGTGATTTCTATTACCGACCTCAGGCAGCGCGCACCCTCGCTGTTGTCAGGCGCAGCGGTGCCGGCACCGAGTGGCTTGTTGAGCGATGCGTTGGGACGGCCGTTGCGCGACCTGCGTATCTCGGTCACCGACCGCTGCAACTTCCGCTGCAGCTATTGCATGCCCAAGCAAGTGTTCGACAAGCACTATGAATTCTTGCCCCACGCCGAGTTGCTCAGCTTCGAGGAAATCACCCGCCTGACCCGCGTCTTCGTGGCCCACGGCGTGCAGAAGATTCGCCTGACCGGCGGCGAACCGCTGCTGCGCCGCCACCTCGAAGCGTTGATCGCCATGCTGGCCGACATCCGCACGCCGACCGGCGCGGCGCTGGATCTGACCCTGACCACCAACGGCTCGCTGCTGGCCCGCAAGGCGCAGGCGCTGAAGGACGCCGGCTTGCAGCGCGTGACGGTCAGCCTGGACGGGCTGGACGATGCGGTGTTCAAGCGGATGAACGATGTGGACTTTCCGGTCGCCGATGTGTTGGCCGGCATCGAGGCGGCGCGGGCGGTGGGCCTGGGGCCGATCAAGGTCAATATGGTGGTCAAGCGCGGCACCAATGACGATCAGATTTTGCCGATGGCCAGGCACTTCCGCGGCAGCGGCGTGACGCTTCGCTTCATCGAGTACATGGATGTGGGTGCCACCAACGGCTGGCGCATGGACGAGGTGATGCCTTCCGCCGATGTGCTGGCGCGGCTGCGCGAGGAGTTCGTGCTGACGCCGCTGAGCCCGTCGGTGACCGGTGAAACCGCCGAGCGCTGGGGCTACGCGGACGAAAACGGCCAGCCGCAGGGTGAAATCGGCCTGATCTCCAGCGTCACGCAGGCTTTTTGCGGTGATTGCAACCGCGCCCGCCTGTCCACCGAAGGCAAGCTCTACACCTGCTTGTTCGCGCATCGCGGCCATGATTTGCGCGGCTTGCTGCGCCCCGGTGCGGACAGCGCGGGTCAACAACTGACGATCAGCGATGCACAGCTGCAAGACGCAATTGCCCGGCTCTGGGGCGGGCGCGCCGACCGCTACTCGCAATTGCGCGCGACCAATGCCTTGCCGCTGCCGGATGGCGAACGCCGCGTTGAAATGCACTACATCGGCGGCTGATTGAGGATGGCCGCTGCGCGGCTTCGCTCGTGACTGCCGCCTGCGCTGAAACCGGACTTTCCATGAACCGCCTATTGACACCCAGCAAGGCCGAAACCGATCTGTTGCCGCCGTTCCACGGCTTGCCGCTGGAGCGCATCTTTGTCCCCAATAGCGGCCCCAAGTTCGCCGCTGCAGCGGATGAAATCATGGCCGCCGGCGTGGTCGGCTTTGACACCGAATCGAAGCCGACTTTTTTGAAAGCCGAGGTCAGCGAAGGGCCGCACATCGTGCAGTTCGCGCTGCCCGACAAGGCCTTCATCTTCCAGCTCCACCACGGCGGCTGCCACGCGCTGCTGATCGAGTTGCTGCGCTCGCCAGCGCTGCTGAAGGTCGGCTTCGGGCTGGAGTCTGACCAAGGCCAGATCCAGCAAAAGCTAGGGCTACGCCTGGGTGCCGTGCTGGATTTGAACCGGCTGTTCCGCCAGGACGGCTATGCCACCTCCACCGGCGTGCGGGCGGCGGTGGGCATCGTGTTCCAGCAGAAGTTCCAGAAATCCAAGAAGGTCACCACGTCCAACTGGGCGGTGCAGCAATTGACGGCGCGGCAACTGCTGTACGCCGCCAACGACGCCTACGCTGCACTGCGCGTGCTGATCGCGATGAACCGGCCCCAGGCCGAGCTGCCGATCGCCGGCATGACCCAGCCAAATGACAAGGCTGACATGGCACACCACACGCAAGGCTGAAACCGATGACACCTCAAACAACCACCCTGGCCGATATCGCCTCTTGCCTAGCGGGCTACGACCCGCAAAGCCTGCGAGTGGACCTGGCGCAAGACTTCATCGCGCAAATGCTGCCGCGCCCGCAACAGCTAGAACGGCTGCCGCTGCGTCAAGCACTCGGCCGGGTGCTGGCGGCCGACATCATCTCCGGCCTGCAAGTGCCGGCCGCCGACAACTCGGCGATGGACGGCTACGCCCTGCGCGCCAGCGATTTGCAGGCCGGCCAAGAGACCCGGCTGACGTTGGCCGGCACCAGCTTGGCCGGCAGCGCGCCACGCGCCGAATTGGCGGCAGGCGAATGCCAACGCATCATGACCGGCGCACTGATGCCGCCGGGGCTGGACACCGTGGTGCCGCAGGAATTCACCCGGCTGGAGCGAGCTGACCGAGCCGATCAGGGCGACATCGTCGTCATTCCGCCCGGCCTGCTGCGTGCCGGCGACAACCGCCGCTTGGCCGGCGAGGACCTGGCGTTGGGCAGCCTGGCCCTGAGCGCCGGCCGGGTCTTGCGACCGGCTGACTTGGGGCTGCTGGCCTCGCTGGGCCAGGCCGATGTGGCGGTGTGGCGGCGCTTGCAGGTGGCGGTGCTGTCGACCGGCGACGAGTTGCGGGCCGTGGGTGAGCCGCTGCCGCCGGGCTGCGTCTACGACAGCAACCGCTACACGATGTGCGCGATGCTGGAGCGTTTGGGCGTCGAGGTGCTGGACCTGGGCCTGGTGCGCGACGACCCGGCCGCGCTGCGCGAAGCGTTCGGCCGCGCCGCCAGCTTGGCCGACGCGGTGATCAGCAGCGGCGGCGTCAGCGTCGGCGAGGCCGATCACACCAAACGCGTCATGGCCGAGCTGGGCGAGGTGATGTTCTGGCGCATCGCGATGCGGCCCGGCCGGCCGATGGCCGTCGGGCGGATTCAAAGCGAGGGCCACACCGCCATGCTGTTCGGTCTGCCCGGCAACCCGGTCGCGGTGATGGTGACCTTCTACGCCTTTGTGCGCGACGCGCTGCTGGCGATGAGCGGTGCCAGCGCCGCGCCACTGCTGATGTTGCGCGCCGCCACCACCCGCGCGTTGCGCAAAAAGGCCGGCCGCACCGAATACCAGCGCGGTTTTGTCAGCCGAGCGCCCGACGGCAGCTGGCAGGTCGAGATCGGCGGCAACCAGGGTTCGGGCGTGCTGTCCAGCATGAGCCAAGCCAACGGCCTGGTGGTGCTGAGTCACGCGCAGGGCGATGTGGCCGCCGGGGAATTGGTCGATGTACTGCCGTTTGATGGCTTGATTTAGGCCGGATCAACGCAGGGCCAAAGCACCAGACAAGCCCGGCGGCAGGGCCAGCGCCTGGACATCACAAGCGCTCAAGCGCAAGGCCAAGCCGGGTGTCCACTCGGTCAGCCCCAAGCCCAAACACTTCAGACGCGCCTCCCAAGCGACCCAGGCTTGCGCAAACGCGTGGGCAAGTGCTGCCGGCGCTGCGCCGTGCAGCGCGGCAGCAGCGTGCGGGCCGAGGTAGTCGAGCGCCACCACTTCCCAACCGGGCAGCAGCGCTGCCTCCACCGCCATCACGTCCACGCCCACCGAACCCCGGGTGCTGATGGCGGCGACGCTGAAACCGGCCATGTGGCTGATCGACACCTGCACGGGCGCGGCACCGGACGCGATCACCTGAAGTGCCCGACCGGAGTGAGACACCAGCGTGAACGCCGCCGCCGGTCGCTTGAAAAACGCAGCCAGCGTCTGCGTCAACGCCTGGCGGATTGCGGCCCTGGCCTCGGCTCGGCTGGCGGTCAGCGGTAGCGACTGGCCGATGACGGTCACGCCGCCCAGCCCGCCGCGCAAATCGGCCAGCGCTGAGGCCAGATCGTCGGGCCATAAATGCACGGCCCGGCGTGCTTGCGCTACTTCGCTCACTGCACCCGCGCCGGTGCGGCGGGGCAACCGTTCCAGCGGCTCGCTGGAGGGATGAATTCACCCTTCATCACCAGCGTCAGCGCGCCCAGCTGAGCGTTGTCACCAACCACCGCACCGTAAAGCACCGCGCTGCGGGGGCCCAGCGTGACGCGGCGGCCGATGTTG
>JBIIVZ010000240.1:0-4420 GCA_044339175.1 Roseateles sp. | reverse complement strand
AAATACGCCGCTTTCAGCGAGACGGGGTCGAACGGCATGAAGCATTTGGTCGCGCTGTCTGCGGCGGGCGTGACCGACGTGCATTTGCTGCCGGTGTTTGACATTGCGTCTGTTCCTGAGGTTGGCTGCAAGGTGCCGGTGGTCCCCCGGGCCGCAGCCGACAGCGAGCTTCAGCAGGCGGCGGTGATGGCTGTGGCTGCGACCGATTGTTTCAACTGGGGCTACGACCCTTTGCACTTCAACGCGCCGGAAGGCAGTTACGCCAGCGACGCTGCCGACGGCGCACGCCGCATCATCGAATTCCGGCAAATGGTGCTGGCCTTGCACCGCGTCGGGCTGCGAGTTGGCATGGACATGGTCTACAACCACACGGCGGCGTCCGGCCAACACGAGCAATCGGTGCTGGACCGCATCGTGCCAGGCTATTACCAGCGACTCGACGCACGCGGCGCGGTAGAGCGCTCGACCTGCTGCGACAACACCGCCACCGAGCACCGGATGATGGCGCGGCTGATGCTTGATTCCGCCGCGCTGTGGGCGCGGGAATACAAGATCGACTCCTTCCGTTTCGACTTGATGGCGCATCAACCGCGTGCTGTGATGGAGCGCTTGCAGCTGAGGGTCGACGCCGCAGCGGGCCAACCGGTGCAGTTGATCGGCGAGGGTTGGAACTTTGGCGAAGTGGCCAGCGGCGCACGCTTTGTCCAAGCCTCGCAGTTGTCCCTGAATGGCTCTGGCATTGCCACCTTCAGTGATCGCGGGCGCGATGCGGCGCGCGGCGGCAGCGCCTCCGACAGCGGTCTGGCCTTGATCAAGAACCAGGGCTATTTGAATGGCCTGGGCTATGCGCCGAATGAGCTCAATGTGGCCGACAAAGTGTCGCAGCCGTCAGCAGATCTGCTGCAAGCGGCAGACCTGATGCGGGTGGGCTTGGCCGGAACCTTGCGCGATTACGAGTTGCTGACCTGGCGTGATCAGCGTCGCCGTCTGGCGGATATTCCCTACGGTGATCAGCCGGCCGGCTATGCCTCCGAGCCCGGCGAGGTGGTCAACTATGTGGACAACCACGACAACCAGACGCTGTTCGACATCAATGTCTTCAAGCTGCCTCTCGACACCTCACGCGAGGACAGGGCGCGGGTGCAGATGCTGGGCGCGGCCGTCACAGCCTTCAGCCAGGGCGTGGCCTATTTCCATGCGGGGATCGACCTGTTGCGCTCCAAATCGTTGGACCGCAACAGCTACGACTCGGGCGACTGGTTCAATCGGCTGGACTGGAGCTATCAAGACAATGGCTTTGCCGCCGGCCTGCCGCCCAAAGCGGACAACGGCGAGCACTACACCTTGCTGCGGCCGCTGTTGACGGACGCCCGCATCAAGCCTGGTCCGGCTGAAATTGCCTGGACGCGGGACATGTTCCGGGACTTGCTGAGAATCCGCGCCAGCTCCAGTTTGTTCCGCCTGCCCAGCAGTGACGCGGTCAAGCAGCGTTTGCAGTTTTTGAACACCGGCTCGGGCCAGAACCCGGTGGTGCTTGCCGCTGTGCTCGACGGCACCGGCCTGGCGGACGCCGGATTCAAGCGCCTGCTGTATTTCGTCAACGTAGCCCCGCAAGCGCAGCAACTCACCTTGCCCACCGAAATCGGCATCGCCTACAGCCTGCATCCGGTTCATTTGAATGCAGCTGCTGCAGATAAACGACCCGCCGCCAGCGCAAGCTTCGACCCCAGCCTGGGTCGCTTCACCGTGCCAGCACGCACGGCGCTGGTTTGGGTGCAGCGCTGAACTTCATGCGGCATGGCCTGCGGTGAGGCGGTGGGCACCGTTGGAGTTAGGGGTGGACTTGCTGCCGCCATTCGCTACATTGGCGCGGTTGGGGTGCAACCCGTGCTCCGTCGAGCGAGGAGTTTTCATGAAATTCAAGCCTACTTCCGTAGCGATCGCGCTGTTGTTCGGCGTCTCCGCAGCCTCGGCCATGGTGGTTCAGAACATCGGACCTGCCACGGTGACTTATGACGAGACGACCACGCTGGCGTCGTTGGCGAGTTGGTCCAGCTCCGGCAGCAATTACCGTTTCGCTTGGACCATTCCCGACACCGCAGCGGTCGTCAGTTTTGGCACGCTGGCCACCACCCTGGTCAACCTGCCCTCATTCACGCTGACACCCAATATCGGCTGGGCGCTGAGCGGCGGCGTGACCGCCAGCTTGGGCAACCTGTCCTTCAGCGAGGTGGGCGGAGCCAGCACCAGCATTGCCGCAGCCGCCAGCATCTCGGTCAACGGTGGGCCGGTCACGGTGGCCAGCGGCATGGTCGCAGGGACGCCTACTCTGGTCACTTCGGGTGCCGTGCTGGGCTACTTTGGCGATGCCATGACCTTGCCCATTGGGGCATTCAACAGCTTGGCCGTCAGCAATGCCAGCCTGACTCTGTCGGCGAGCGGGGGGGCGTTCTCCAGCATCACGGCCAATCCGCAGAACAAGCTGGAAATCAGCTTCACCGCGATGCCGGTGCCCGAGCCTGAAACCTATGTGATGCTGCTCTCCGGCATCGCCGTGATTGGCTGGGTAGCGAAGCGCCGCCGCGTGATTTGACGCGGCGCGCATCCATTTGAAAAAGGGCCGCTGGCCCTTTTTTCATTCAACCTAGATTCGGCAGTTGGACGTGCCGTAGTGCGGCTCAATCGGCTGCGTAGCGCTCTCACCCAAAGGGTGAAGTCGCGCGGGCAGAGAAATCTCAATGGACATGGAGCCTTCGAGGCGGTGGGGAGCGGTCAACTGCCGAATCTAGGTTCAAGCATTCACATCCACCACAACCCGGCCGCGCACTTGGCCGTCGAGCAAGGCTTGTGCGGTGGGGATGGCTTCGGCCAAGGTGATCTGGTGAGTGATCAGGCTCAGTTTGTTCAAGTCCAGATCCTGACCCAAGCGCTGCCAAGCGAGCAGGCGGTCGGGGCGCGGGCACATCACGCTGTCGACACCTGCCAAGGTGACGCCGCGCAGGATGAAGGGCATCACTGTCGTGGGCAGATCGAAACCGCCCGCCAAGCCGCAGGCCGCCACCACGCCGCGATATTTGAGGCTGGCGCAAATGTTGGCCAACGTGTGGCTGCCGACGCTGTCCACCGCGCCCGCCCAGCGCTCTTTGGCCAAGGGCTTGCCGGGGTTCGAGAAGGCGGCGCGGTCCAGCACTTCGGCAGCGCCCAGCGTCTTCAAATAGTCGGCCTCTTGCGCCCGGCCGGTCACCGCCACCACCGTGTAGCCCAGCTTGGCCAACAGCGTGACCGCCACGCTGCCCACGCCGCCCGCTGCACCGGTGACCAGAATTTCACCGTCCGATGGCTTCACGCCGTGGCGCTCCAGCGCCAGCACGCACAGCATGGCGGTGTAGCCGGCGGTGCCCACCGCCATCGCTTGCGCGGGGGTGAAGGCGCTGGGCAAGGGCACCAGCCAGTCGCCATTCAAACGGGCTTTTTGTGCCAAGCCGCCCCAATGCGTTTCGCCGACGCCCCAGCCGTTCAACAGCACCGCGTCGCCGACCTTGTAGTCGGCATGCGCACTGGCTTCGACCGTGCCCACCAGGTCGATGCCCGGCACCATCGGGAACTTGCGTACCACCGGTGATTTGCCGGTGAGGGCCAAGCCGTCCTTGTAGTTCAGTGTGGAATGCGACACGTTGATGGTGACGCCGCCCACGGGCACCTCGGGCAACTGCGCGTCGTCGAGGTGCTGGACGCTGGCGCGATAACCGGCCTCGTCTTTTTCAATCAGGATGGCTTTGAACATGGGGTTCCTTTGTTTGGGTGGCTCTGAATTTTCTGAGATCGCGCTTGGCCTTGGCTGGGCGCTGGGCAATGCCTTGGGCACACGGCCTTGGGCAAGCCGCTTTGGGTAAGCCGCCTTGTCAAGCCGGCTTCAGTCGTTCGCGCACCACGGTCACCGTGCACTCGGACTGTGTCACCACCTGGGCCGACACGCTGCCCAAGTAGCGACGTAGAGCGGACGCGCCGCGCGCACCCATGATGATGTGGTCGGCACCGCTCTTGGCGGCGAAGTCGATGATGGCGGTGGCGGCGTCCGGCGCTTCCAGCACATGAAATGTCAGGCGGCCATCTGCCAGATCGAGCTCCCGGCTGATCGGCCTGGCCCAGTGCTTGAGTTCGATCAGCTGTTTGACGTGCAGGCTCTGCCCCTCCCGGTCGGTCAACGAGTCCATGCCGATGCGGTTGGTCTTCATCACGCTGACGCAGGCCAGTCGGGCACCCGGTTCGGTCTGCACGATGCGATGCACTGTTTCGCGCAGCTGTTCCAGCAGCGCTGGCGTGGCGTTTTCTATGTCCACCGCCGCCATGATGATGGGGCTGCGCGCCAGTTGCGCGCCCACGCTGACCTGCCGCAGCGGCTCGGCCCCGACGGCAAAAA
>JBIIVZ010000239.1:0-4423 GCA_044339175.1 Roseateles sp. | reverse complement strand
GGCCCCGAAGGCCAAGTTCTATCCAAAGCCGAGCAGTTCTACAGCTTGGCATTTTGAGAACCGGCGGCCAAGCCGCTTTGCCACGTCGATTGGCTGTTATTGCGACAGAACCCGCGCCGCCTTGCCCCTTGCCCTGCGCGTAGCGCAGTCAAAAACCTTTGCTCAGTGTCAGCCACCCCCGCACCGACGACTGCGCCCCGACGATGGCCGGCTCGTCGCCGATCGGCGTGGCCAGCGCCAGGCTGGCGCGCCAGGCGTGTGGGCCGTTCCATGCCAGGCCAACGCCGGCGCCCGACAGCCGCGCGCGGTTGGCGCCGGCGCTCCAGGGACGGTGGTTGATCGTGACCCGCGCGCTGTCGATGAAGGCGCTCGCCTGCAAGGTGCCGGCGGCGACTGCTCCCAGATCGTGGCGCAATTCCGCCGAGGCGATGTAGCCAGTGTCGCCCGATACCGCGCCGATGTCGTAGGCGCGTACGCTGTAGGGACCGCCAACGGTCATCTTTTCGGACGAGTCGAGGTTGGCGTTGGCCCATTGCACGCCGAGGTTCACAAACAGCGCGTCGCGCGCGCCCAGACGCTGCAGGCGCGAGGCGTTCGCATTCCACTTCGAGAAGCTGCCGCGCGTTTGCGCCGTGGTGGCGTCGAGCGATGCGGCGGCGCTGTCGTCGAAGCCCGTGCGGCCGCGCGTCCAGCCCAGGCTCCAGGCGGTCACGCCCCCGTCCAGCAGGTCGTCGCGCAGGTCGCCGTTTAGGCTCAGTACCCAGTTGTGCAACTGGCGGTCGGTGCGCACATCGAGCACGCCGATGTGGTCGCGCAGGCGCTTGGAGTCGTACTGGAACTGTGCGTACAGGTTGGCCTCCCGGCTACGTAGCAGCGGCTGCTTGACCCAGGCACTGCTGACGCCGGCCATGCCGTTCGGGTCGAGGGCGTCGACGTCGCCGTGCAGGTCGTAATGCACCCGCGAATAGGCCAGGCCGGCCCGGGTACCCTGGCCGGTCAGCAATGCTTCGTAGCCCAGCCGGCCATAGCTCATGCCCCTGAAGGTGGAGATGAGGCTGGCGTCGAACACGTCGCCATGGTGCAGCCCATTGGTGACGTACAGGGTCGCGCCCAGGCGTGTGCGACCGATGTAGCGGTTGCCACCATTGTCGAGCATCAGGTTGGCAAAGGTGGTCGGAGCGGTACTGGTGGCGACGGTGAGATCGGCGGTGCCCACCGCGGCACCGGGTTTGATCAGGGCTTGCACTGCCACGCCCGGCACGTCCGACAGCAGCAGCAGGGCGCGGTCGAGTGGGGCACCGGCGATGGGCTGGCCCGGCTTGAGTCCGTCCAGCATGGCCGCCAGGAGCGGATCGCCGACCTGGCTGCTGTTGTCCAGCTTGATCGAGCCGTAGTTCGCTTCGACCACCTGGATCACGACCTGCCCGTCCTGGATGCTTTGCGCCGGCACCACGGCCCGGCTCAGGGGATAGCCATGCTCGCGGTAATACGTGGTGATGCGCGTGGCCAGCTGTTCGAGCTGGGGCAGGGTGACCGTGCTGCCTTCGGCGCTGGCCACCAGGGCGTGCAGCACCTCGGTGGAGAATGCCGTGTTGCCGACGATGCGGATGGCTTTCAGGGCGAACGGTTGCGAGGCCGGCAAATTGTTGGCCGTGGCGGCGTCGAGCTGGAGCGCCGGACGGCTGGGCTGCGGCGCTGGCGGACGCGCAGGCTGTTGCTGCTGCAGGATAGAACCCGCGTTCGGGACAGCCTGATAAGCGTGCGCCTGCAGCGATGCGGCCAGCAAGACTGCTGCGACGGGTGGTGTGGACAATGATTTCATGAATCTCATTATTGAGGGCTGTTGTTGGCCAGCATTGGCAGCTGCACGCCGCCGTCCTGGATTTGAAGCGTCGGAGCGCTCGGGCCGGCGCCGAAGCGCGTGTTGATCAGGGTGCTGCGGGCTGGCGCTGCGGTTTTTTCTTCCGGCGCAGGGCTGGGGCCGCTACCGACTTCGTTGACCGTCGACGACAGGGTCAGGGCCTGCGGCTGCGCGCTCGTTTGCGGTGCCAGGACCGTCGACTGGACCTGGGCGACGGCGGTGCGCACCTCTGGTATCACCGGCAGCGCCACGATGCTGGCCAGTGCCGTGGCCTGATCGACGATCGTGTAGTTGCCCGCATCGACACCGCCATAAACATGGCTGAGATTGACGGTTTTGCCGTTGCCGGCGCTGGCATCGCTGAATGCACCGGTCGAGGCCAGGCTGATGCTGTCCGCGCCCAGCTTGCCGGTCAGGCTCACGGCGGCCGTGCTGACGGAGGCCGCCGTGGTGCCGTCGAACGGTTTGTCGCTGGCGCTGATGCCGCTAACGACCAGCGACGCCGGTGTGATGGCGGCGCGCAGGCCGACCGGTGCGACGACATCGTAGTTAGCGTCGTCTGCGCCGGCCAGCGTGTAGCCGCTCACCTGAACCTGCTTGGCTGTGCCCACGTTCTTGTTCGAGAACGTGGCGCGCGCAGCGCCACCCAGCGTCACCGCATCAGCGCCGAATGGCGTGACCGCTGCCGTGCCGCCCAGTGTGGCGACGCTGCTGCCGTCGTACACCTTGTTGCTGGCAGTGACGCCTGTCACGGCGAGGGTGGCTTTGCCGATGTCGGCGCGCAGGCCTTGCGGCTGCAGGATCAGATAGTTGGTGGCGTCCGTGCCGGTCAATGTGTAGCCGCTGGCGGTCACCAGCTTGGCGGCACCCGCGTTCTTGTCGACGAACGTGCCGCTGCCCTTGCCCGTGACGCCGACCACGTCGGCGCCAATGGCGCTGACGCTGGCGCTGCCGCCCAGCGTGGCGCTGGCCGTGCCGTCATAGGTTTTACCGGTGGCAGAGACGCCCGTCACCGCAAGTGCGGCCTGCGTGATGTTGGCGGACAAGCCGGTCGGCTGGACGATGGCGTAGTTGGCGGCATCGGCACCGGCCAGCGTGTAGCCGGTGACGGTGACGGTGACGGCCTTGCTGGTGCCAACATTCTTGTCGTTGAAGGCGGCGGTGCCGCTGCCGGAGACGGTGACGACATCGCTACCCAAGGCCGCCACGCTGGCAGTGCCGGACAGGGTTGCCGTGGCACTGGCATTGTAGGTTTTGCTGGTAGCGGTGAGGCCGGTCAGCGCCAGATTCGCCTGGGCGATGCTGGCCGTCAGTCCGGCCGGCTGGACCAGGTTGTAATTGCCGGCGTCAAGGCCGAATAGAGAATAACCGCTGACGGTGACGGGTTTGCTGCTGCCGACATTCTTGTTGGCGAAGGTGGCGGCACCGGTGCCGGTGACACTCACCACGTCGCTGCCGATGGCAGCGACGCTGGCGCTGCCGGCGAGCGTCGCCGTATTGTTGGCGTCGTAGGTTTTATCGAGCGCCGTGATGCCGGTCAGGGCCAGGTTGGCCTGGGCGATGCTGGCGGTCAGGCCGGTCGGCTGCGTGATGCTGTAGTTACCGGCGTCGGTCCCGCTCAAGCTGTAGCCGGTGACGGTGACGGGTTTGCTGGTGCCGACGTTCTTGTTGGCAAAGCTGGCCGACCCGGTGCCGGTCACACTGACTACGTCGGCACCAATGGCGCTGACGCTGGCGCTGCCGGCGAGGGTGGCGGCGGTGCTGGCATCGTAGGTTTTATCGGTGGCAGAGACGCCCGTCACCGCAAGTGCGGCCTGCGTGATGTTGGCGGACAGGCCGGTCTGCTGGACGATGGCGTAGTTGGCGGCATCGGTGCCGGCCAGCGTGTAGCCGGTGACGGTGACGGGTTTGCTGGTGTCAACATTCTTGTCGTTGAAGGCGGCTGCACCGCTGCCGGCGACGGTGACGACATCGCTGCCCAAGGCCGCCACGCTGGCAGTGCCGGACAGGGTTGCCGTGGTGCTGGCGTTGTAGGTCTTGTTGGTAGCGGACAGGCCGCTCAGCGCCAGATTCGCCTGGGCGATGCTGGCTGTTAGTCCGGCCGGCTGGACCAGGCTGTAATTGCCGGCGTCAAGGCCGGACAGAGAATAACCGCTGACGGTGACGGGTTTGCTGCTGCCGACATTCTTGTTGGCGAAGGTGGCGGCACCGGTGCCGGTGACACTCACCACGTCGCTGCCGATGGCAGCGACGCTGACGCTGCCGGCGAGCGTCGCCGTATTGTTGGCGTCGTAGGTTTTGTCGAGCGCCGTGATGCCGGTCAGCGCCAGGTTGGCCTGGGTGATGCTGGCGGTCAGGCCGGTCGGCTGCGTGATGCTGTAGTTGCCGGCGTCGGTCCCGGTCAAGCTGTAGCCGGTGACCGTGACGGATTTGCCGGTGCCGACGTTCTTGTTGGCAAAGCTGGCCGACCCGGTGCCGGTCACACTGACTACGTCGGCACCAATGGCGCTGACGCTGGCGCTGCCGGCGAGGGTGGCGGCGGTGCTGGCATCGTAGGTTTTA
>JBIIVZ010000018.1:0-14956 GCA_044339175.1 Roseateles sp. | reverse complement strand
CTGGTTTACGGCCGCGTAACCGGCTGGGGTCAGACCGGCCCGCTCGCTCAGGTGGCCGGCCACGACATCAACTACGTCGCACTGACCGGCGCGCTGTCGATTGCCGGCCGCGCGGGCACGGCACCCAGCCTCCCCGCCACCTTGCTGGGCGACATGGCAGGAGGCGCGATGTTTCTGGCCTTTGGCCTGCTCTGTGCGCTGCTGGAGGCCAAGTCATCTGGACGTGGGCAAAGCGTCGACGCAGCGATGATTGACGGCGTCGGCGCGCTGACCGCGTTGATCCATTCCTTTCGCGGCACCGGTTTGTGGCCGGAGGCACCGGCGCAGAACTTCTTCCTGCACAGCTCGCCCTTTTATGACAGTTTTGAATGTGCGGACGGCCGCTTCGTGACGCTGGGAGCGATCGAGCCACAGTTTTACCGCGAACTGCTGCAACGGCTGGACTTGACCGACGTCGACCCGGAGCAGCAATACGACACCCGCCAATGGCCGGCCCTGCGTGCCCGCGTGGCCGAGCGCATCAAGTCGCAAAGCCGCGATGCCTGGACCGCGCTGCTGGAGGGCACGGACGTCTGTTTTGCGCCGGTGTTGAGCATGGCTGAAGCGGCGCAGCACCCCCACCAGATCGCGCGGGCCAACTTTGCGCTGGTGGCCGGGCAATTGCAGCCGGGCGCCGCCCCGCGCTTTTCACGCAGCCAGCCGCGCCGCCCGCAAGCCGGCCCGGCAGCGGGCGAACATACAGCCGAGGTGTTGGCCACATTGGGCTTCAGCGAGAACGGCGGGGCGCTTGCTTGACTTGCCGGCTCGCTTGCCGGCTTGATTTGCGTGCTTGCTTGCTTGCTTCGATTGAATCCGACCGCCCATTGAAAAAGGGTCAGCGATTTCCCGCTGACCCTTTTTTTTCTCTTTAGTTTTGGTGCGGCTGGCAGGAATCGAACCCACGACCCCTTGGTTCGTAGCCAAGTACTCTATCCAGCTGAGCTACAGCCGCTCCAAGCCCTCTACTGTAGCACGGTTTCTGGGAGGATTGCAAGCATGTCGCCAAACAACATAAGGAGGCCGCATCCGCTACACCCCGCCTCAGGCCGAATTACCCGCCAGCGCATCCCGCACTGCCGCGACTTGCCGCCGTGACACCGTCAGCCATTCATTCACCCCGGCGACTCGCACGGCCCAGCCTTCGCCGGCCTCGCCGGCCACAGCTTCGCTGCCGCACTCACCTCGCTCTTCACCAGCGCTGACCTCGGTCGGCGCATGGCGCTCCAGTTCCCGCACGGCGGATTTGGCCACCAGCGCGTTGCGATGCACGCGCAAAAAGCGGGCCGCCAAGCGCGGCTCCAGCTCGCTCAGGCTGCCGTCCATCACATAGCTCTGGGTGGCAGTGCGCAGGGTCAGATACTTCAGCTCGGCTTTGAAATACAGCACCTCGACCAACGGCACGCGCAGCAGGCGGCCGCGGTCGGTGATGGTGACGAAGTCGGCCTCGCTCTGCTCCTCGCGATTGCCGCTGAGCGAATGCGCTGCCGCCCGCTCGGCCAAGCGCTGCGCCACCCGCTGCAGGGCCGCTTGCAAGCGCTCGCGCCGCACCGGCTTGGTCAGGTAATCCATCGCATCCAGCTCGTAAGCGCGCAGGGCGTGCTCGGCGTGGGCGGTCACAAACACCACCGCAGGCTGCTGCGGGTGTTCGCGCAAGGCGTCAGCCAGCTGCAGCCCGCTGGACCCGGGCATTTCGATATCCAGCAGCACCAGATCACAGCCATGCTCGCGCAACCAGCCCTGCGCCTGCGAGGCGGTACCGGCCTCCGCCACCACTTGCGCACCCGGCTCCGTGCAGACCTCCAGCAGACTGCGCAAACGCAGACGCGCCAGCGGCTCGTCGTCGACCAGCAAAACTTTCAGTGGCGCAGGCAAAGTCATGGCGGCTGAACTCAACGGGGCAAGATAAGCGTGACGGTAAAACGCTGCGGCTCGGCGTTCAACTCAAACCGCGCGGCCACATCATGCATCAGCTGCAAGCGCTGGCGCACGTTCTGCAAAGCCAAGCCGTGACCGGAGGTACGCGCCGGTAAACCCACCGTATTGACGACCCGCAGCTCCACCTCGGCCCCGCGCCGCACGGTGCTGATTTCGACCTCGCCGCCGCCCTCGTTCGGCTCCACACCATGTCGCACCGCGTTTTCCACCAGCGGTTGCAGCAACAGCGGCGGCACGCGCGCCTGCCCTGCCGCCGGATCCAGCTGCCAACGGATACGCAGCCGGTGGCCAAAGCGGATCTGCTCGATGGCCAGATAGCGGCGCGCCAGCTCCACCTCCTGATCCAGACTGACCACGCTGCCGGCGTCGGCGAGGGCCACGCGAAACAACTCGCTCAAATCCTCCAGCAAGCCCTCGGCCTTGTTCGGGTCCAGCCGCACCAGCGCGATCGCACTGTTCAGCGTGTTGAACAAAAAATGTGGGCGGATGCGGGACTGCAGCTCCACCAACTGGGCCTGCGCATCGGCCGGGCGCTGGCTGCGTTCCCGCAGCTTCAACCAGGCCAGCAGCAAGGCAGCGGCGGCCGCGCCCGACAGCGCAATGCTGACCAGCCGAAAGCTGCCGCTGACCTCGTCGCCCGTCAAGTTCAACAATTGCCAACCCAATGACGCAGCAAAGCCGCCCAGACTCAACAGCAAGCCCCACTGCCAGGGCTCGGGCAGGCGGCCGAGTTGGCGGCGCGCGCCGCACACCAGCAACAGCCAGAACAGCACGGCCGACAAGGTCACCACCGTGCCGCTGGCCATCGCCTGCATCCACTGCGCCAAGTCGCGCGACGCCAGTGCCAAGCCCAGCGCCAGCAAACCCTGCACGCCCAACACGGCGCGCAGCACCAAGCCCACGTGGCAGACATCGAACGCCCGCTCGGGGTCGAACAGCGGCGGCACCGCGGCACGCCCGCTGTCGGGCTCGGCGACGCGCTGAGTCGTGCCCTGGCTGGGCGGGAAGGAGTTTGGGCTGTCCATGAGTGCTTTGAAAGCGGGCCTCGGCATTTGCATTGCGCTCGGGGCTCCGCGTCGGGAGCTCTGGCGGGGCTCGATAGAATCGAGTCAGGCCGGATTGTGCTTCAGCGCCGGCAGCCCCTTACTTCGCTACTCAGCCCAAGCCACCATGTCATCTGTCTCTGACAACCCACTCGCCAACAAGTCCCAAGCCTGGTCTGCGCTCTTTACCGAGCCGATGAGCGAGCTGGTCAAGCGCTACACCGCCAGTGTGTTTTTTGACAAGCGCCTGTGGGCGGCCGACATCCAGGGCAGTTTGGCCCATGCCGACATGCTGGCCGCGCAGGGCATTCTGGCGGCCGAAGATCATGCCGCTATCCAGCGCGGCATGGCGCAAATCAAGGGCGAGATCGAAGCCGGGCAATTCGACTGGCAGCTCGACCTGGAAGACGTCCACCTGAACATCGAAGCCCGCCTGACCAACTTGGTCGGCCTGGCCGGCAAACGGCTGCACACCGGCCGCAGCCGCAATGACCAGGTCGCCACCGACGTGCGACTGTGGCTGCGCGGCGAGATCGACGAGTTGTCCGGCCTGCTGAACGCGCTGCAACTGGCGCTGGTCGAAGTGGCGGGCAAAAATGCCGAGGTCATCATGCCCGGCTTCACCCATTTGCAAGTGGCCCAGCCGGTCGCTTTCGGTCACCACTTGCTGGCCTACGTCGAGATGTTTGCGCGCGACGCCGAGCGCTTGGTGGACGTGCGCCGCCGCGTCAATCGCCTGCCGCTGGGCGCTGCCGCGCTGGCCGGCACCAGTTATCCGCTGGACCGCGAACGGGTCGCGCGCACGCTCGGCATGATTGACGACAAGGGCGAGGCCTGCGTTTGCCAGAACAGCTTGGACGCCGTCTCCGACCGCGACTTTGCGATCGAGTTCACCGCTGCGGCGTCGCTGGTGATGATCCACATCTCGCGCCTGTCGGAAGAGCTGGTGCTGTGGATGAGCCAGAGCTTTGGCTTCATCGACTTGGCCGACCGCTTTTGCACCGGCTCATCGATCATGCCGCAGAAGAAAAACCCCGATGTGCCGGAACTGGCACGCGGCAAGACCGGTCGGGTGGTCGGCCACCTGATGGGCCTGATCACGCTGATGAAGGGCCAGCCGCTGGCCTACAACAAGGACAATCAGGAAGACAAGGAACCGCTGTTCGACACCGTCGACACGCTCAAAGACACGCTGCGCATCTTTGCCGAAATGATGGGCGGGCTGACCGTCAAGCCGGAAGCGATGGAGCGCGCTGCAGCCAAGGGTTATGCCACCGCCACCGACTTGGCCGACTACCTGGTCAAGAAAGGCCTGGCCTTCCGTGATGCCCATGAAATCGTCGCCCATGCGGTAAAAACAGCGATGGGCACGGGCCTCGACCTGTCGCAACTGCCGCTGGCCGAACTGCAAAAGTTCGATGCCCGCATCGGCGACGACGTGTTTGAAGCGCTGTCGCTACGCGGCTCACTGAACGCCCGCAACATCCTCGGCGGCACCGCACCGGCGCAAGTGCGTGCACAGGTGGCCAGGCACTTGGCGCGCTTGCAAAGCTGAACGAGCTCCGATCTCGTCGGCCAACGCCCAGAAATTTTTGAGGTTCAGCTGGCAACGCAGCAGCAACAACGGCCTCGAATAGAGCCCGCATCGAGTTATCGATGCGGGCTTTTTCGTTGCCGTCGACAGCAGCCAGAGTCGCTGGATTCAGCGCCGATTCTGGGGCTCTGAAAGCCGTGCAGAACGAGCTTCTTGAGCACATTGCGCACAAGACCCGGATGGGCTGACCGGCATTGGTCGAAGCTGGTGCGTCGGGATGCGCCAGACCAGTGCTGAAATGCTTTTTCGCACCTGTTTGGCGCAAATAATTCATTTAAATTTTTATTGATTTATTTAATTCAATTTGCTACCGTAGAGCCTCAGGTCGATGGCCAAGTGCTGCGTTGTCGGAACCTCTTCTTCCACCTTGGTTCAACAGGAATCGCTCGCATGAAACTCAAGACTTTCGCTGCTCATGGTGCGCATGCCGCACTGCTGCTGGCGGCCGCCGTCGCATTGCCCGCGTCTGCCGCCGATTGGGTTGTCGGTGCCAACGTTGGCAACGTGCCCTGGGAGTTCCAGGATGCCAGCGGCAAGATCGTCGGCTTCGAGGTCGACTTGGTCAACGAAGTGGCCAAACGAGCCGGTAAGACGGTACAAATTGAAAACATACCGTTCAATGGTCTGTTCCCTGCCATTCAATCCGGACGCATACAGATCGCCATCTCCAGTATCACCATCACGCCCAAGCGGCTCGAATCGCTGGCATTTGCCCAGCCCTACTACGACAGCGATCAATCGCTGTCGGTGCTGAAATCCGCACCGATCAACAAACTGGAAGATCTGAGCGGCAAGGCGGTCGGCGTGGACACCGCATCGACCGGCGACATGTACATCACCAAGAACATGGCCCAACTGAAGATCGCCAAGGTCTCGCGCTATGAAGGCCTGGCACCCGCCATGCTGGATCTGGCCGCCGGCCGCATCGACGGCTACATCAGCGACATACCGGCCGTGGAGTACTACATCAAGGACAAGACCCAGTACCGCATCGCGGCGCGCATTCCCACCAACGAGCGCTACTCCTTCATGTTTGCCAAGAATTTCCCCGACGCAGCCAAGGTCAACGACATGCTGACCTTGCTGAAAAAGGAGGGCTTTGTGGCCGCCACGCACAAGAAGTGGTTCGGCAGCCTGCCGCCCGACACCTCGTCCAGCGTCAAGGTGATGGATACGCCCAAGCTGTAACTGGCAGCCTGACCGTCTCGCATGAATTTGCTCGATACCTTTTTCAACTGGCCGGTGCTGAGAGAAGCGCTGCCGATGATGCTGGAGGGCCTGTGGATCACGGTGCTGCTTGGCGCCGTCAGCATCGTGCTGGGCTCGGTGGGCGGCCTGCTGCTGGCCCTGCTGCGCCTGTATGGTCCGGCCTGGCTGCGCACAACGGCCAGCGTCTACATCGATGTTTTCCGCTCGATACCGCTGCTCGTCTTGCTGGTGCTGGTGTATTACGCGCTGCCCTTTGTCGGCCTGCGGCTGAGCTCGTTTGCCAGCGTCACGGCGGCCTTGTCGCTGGTCTCTTGCGCTTACACCGCCGAGATCTTCCGCGCCGGTATCGAGGCGATACCCAAGGGTCAGTTCGAAGCGGCCGAGGCCATCGGCCTGGGCTTCTTCAGCACCATGCGCGATGTCGTCCTGCCGCAAGCCTTGCGCATCGTCGTGCCGCCGCTGACCAGCAACTGCATCAACGTGCTGAAGGACACCGCGCTGGCTTCGGTCGTGGCCATGCCGGACTTGCTGAAGCAGGCCACGCAGGCCCAGGCCTTGGCGGCCAACCCCACGCCGCTGATCGGTGCTGCGCTGCTTTACTTGCTGCTGCTGCTGCCGCTGGTGCGACTGGTGGCCTATTTTGAAACGCGGCACCGTGCTGCAAGCCGTTGAGACGCCCACCATGACCGCCTTGATCCAGATCCGTGGCCTGTGCAAATCCTATGGTGCTTTTCAGGCGCTGCACCAGATCGACCTGGACGTGAAGGCCGGCGAAGTCGTCGTCGTCATCGGCCCGTCGGGCTCGGGCAAATCGACGCTGATCCGCTGCATCAACCTGCTGGAGGACTACCAGGTCGGCGAGGTGCGGGTGGACGGCGAGAAAGTGCTGCGCGGCCGAGGCTTGGCCAAGGTGCGTGCCGAGGTAGGCATGGTGTTCCAGAGCTTCAACCTGTTCCCTCACCTGACGGCGTTGGCCAACGTGGCGCTGGGCCCGCTGCGCGTGCGCCACAGCCCCAAACGGGAAGCCGAAGCGCTGGCCCTGGCGCTGCTGGACAAGGTCGGTCTGGCCAACCATGCCCACAAGCTGCCGGGCCAGCTGTCCGGCGGGCAACAGCAGCGCGTGGCCATCGCCCGCGCGCTGGCCATGGAACCCAAGGTCTTGCTGTTTGATGAGCCGACCTCGGCGCTCGACCCCGAAATGGTCGGCGAGGTGCTGGACGTGATGCAAGGCCTGGCCCGCAGCGGCGTCACCATGGTCATCGTGACGCACGAAATGGGCTTTGCCCGGCGCGTCGCCGACCGGGTGATCTTCATGGAAGCCGGGCGCATCGTCGAACAAGCGCCGCCCGACATCTTCTTCAGCGCGCCCCGCGAGGAGCGTACCCAGGCCTTTTTGCAGGCCATTCTCAAACATTGATCGCGCCATGCAGACTGCCTTGAATGCTCTGAACCTCGAACATATCCGTGCTGAATTCCCGGCACTGCAGGACGACTGCGTCTACCTCGACAACGCGGGCGGCTCGCAAGTGCTGCGCCGCGTTGCCGACCGGGTGCGCGACTATCTGCTGACCAGCAGCGTGCAGCTGGGAGCCAGCTACGCGCAGTCGCAGCAGGCCGGGGTCAAGGTGCTGGCGGCCCGGCGCGCGGTGGCCGAGTTGATCAACGCAGCGCGGGACGAAGAGGTGGTGATGGGAGGCTCCACCACCGTGCTGATGTTCCAGCTGACGCAGGCGATACAGCTGGGCATCCAGCCCGGCGACGAAGTCATCGTCACCAACACCGACCATGAAGCCAACATCGGCGGCTGGATGCGCTTGCGGGCTGCCGGGGCCGTCGTGAAGATCTGGGAGGTCAACCCGCTGAGCCTGGCGCTGAATCTGGACGAGCTCGACCGCCTGCTGACGCCGCGCACCCGCTGGGTCGCGATGACCTATGCCTCCAACATCCTGGGCACCGTGAACCCGGTGCCCGAAGTGGCACAGCGTGTTCATGCAGTGGGCGCCAAGCTGTGCGTGGACGCGGTGGCCTACGCGCCGCACCGGCTCGTCGACGTGCAGGCCAGCGGCGCAGACATGCTGGTGTTCAGCTTCTACAAAGTGTTCGGCCCGCACTACGCCGTGCTGTGGGTGCAGCACGATTTGCTGCTCGCCCTGCCCAGCCTGAACCATTACTTCATCGGCACCGACGTGCTGCCCTACAAGCTGCAACCGGGCAATGTGAACTACGAACTGTCCTATGGCTGCATCGGCATCTGCGACTACCTCGTGGCCGTCGGTGAGCAACTCGGTGGCGGCAATGACGGCAGTGGCGGCACGGCGAGGCAAAAAATGCAGCGTGCATTCGACGCCTTCGAGCAGCATGAAGATGCCCTGGCCGAGCGTCTGCTGAGCTATTTGCGCGGTAAGCAATCGGTGCGCATCATCGGCCTGGACACAGCGGCCGCGGGTGGGCGGGTGCCGACCATCAGCTTCATGGTGGCCGGCCAGATGTCCGAGACGATCGTGCGCCATACCGACCGCTTCAACATCGGCATCCGCTTCGGCGACTTCTACGCCAAGCGGCTGATCGAGTCGCTGGGCCTGCACAGCCAGGGCGGCGTGGTGCGGGTGTCGATCGCGCACTACAACACGCCGGCAGAAATCGACCGCTTGATCACGCATCTGGACGAGGTGATCACATGAGCGCCGCCAGCGCCAATACGAACGTCACGGCCACCTTGATCCGCCGCGGCCGCATCATCACCGCCACCGACGACTATGTGGCCGATGTGCTGATGAAGGGTGGCGTGATCCACACCATAGGCCGCGACATCGAGGTCGGCGAAGACGTCGCTGTCGTGGATGCCACCGGACTGTATGTGCTGCCCGGCGGCGTGGACACCCATGTCCACCTGGAAAACGTCATCGGCCCGACCGTCACCTGCGACACCTTTGCCAGCGGTACGCGGGCCGCGGCCTTTGGCGGCACCACCACGGTCGTGGACTTTGCGCTGCAGACGGAGTCCGACTCCCCGCTGGAAGCCATTGCGCGCGCCCAGCGCAGCGCCGAATCGCAGGTGGCGGTGGACTACAGCCTGCATGTGATCGTGACCCGCGTGGACGAACAGGTGTTGCGGGACGTGCGCTTTGCCATGCACCACGAGGGCGTCACCAGCTTCAAGATGTTCATGGCCTACCCCGGCGTGATGATGGCCGATGACGCCGCCATCTTCCGCATGCTGCGGCAAGTGGGCGCGGACGGCGGCATGGTGGCCCTGCACGCCGAGAACGGCACCGTCATCGACCTGCTGATCAAGGAGGCGCTGGAGGCCGGCCACACCTCGCCGCGCTATCACGCGCTGACGCGCCCGGCCATCCTGGAGGGCGAAGCCACGCACCGCGGCATCCGCCTGGCCGAACTGGCGAATGCACCGATCTACTTCGTCCATGTCTCCAGCAACCAGGCCCTCAAGCACATCGTGGCCGCGCGGGCCGAGGGCATACCGGTGTTTGCCGAGACCTGCCCTCATTACCTGCTGTTCGACGATTCGGTCTACAACAGCGACGCCGCCGATATTGCCAAGTACGTGATGACACCGCCGCTGCGCAGCTCAGACGACCAGAAGCACCTGTGGCGGGCGCTGCGCTATGACGATCTGCAGGTCATCGCCACCGACCATTGCCCGTTCTGCATGAAGGAAGGCCACCTGGGTTACCGCATGCAGAAGATGCGCGGCAAGGACGACTTCTCGCTGATCCCGAACGGCGCGCCGGGCATAGAGACGCGCTTGGTCAGCCTCTTCGACATCGGTGTGATGCAGGGCAAGCTGTCGCTGAACCGTTTTGTCGAGCTGACGGCCACCACGCCGGCCAAGCTGTTCGGCCTGTTCCCGAAAAAGGGCACGATCGCCGTCGGCAGCGATGCCGACCTGGTGCTGTTCGACCCCGCCGCGACCCAGACCATCCAGGCCAAACACCTGCACGGCAACTGCGACTACACCTTGCTGGAAGGCCGCAACCTGCGCGGCCGGGTGGAGAAAGTCTTCCTGCGCGGCCAGTTGATCGTTGACGGCCCGCAGTGGTTGGGGCGCGCGGGCATGGGCAGATTCGTGCCGCGCGGTGAAGTCCGGGCGTTCTGAGCTGCTCGCTATTATTGGCCGATGACTCCTGACAAACCCAGCAGCCTGGCCGCCTTGCGCGACCTGATCAGCCGTGAAAGCGAGCGGCTGACACCGCGTATGCGCGACGCCGCCTGCTACGCGATCGAACACCCCAACGACCTGGCTTTGCTGCCAGTGGCAGCGCTCGCCAGCGCTGCAAAAATCGCACCGGCCGCCTTCATCCGCATGGCCAAGGCGCTGGGCTTTGAGGGCTACTCCGACCTCCAGCGCTTGTTCCGCGAACCGTTGCAGCGGGCTGTCCAACCGACCTTCAAGGAGCGCATCCGGCACTTTGGCGGCGAACAAGCGCTGGACCGTCCCGACGATCCGGCCGAGCTCCTGCGCGCCTTCAGCCGCGCCAACACCTTGTCGCTGGAACACCTGCAAGCCGATGCCGCCAAACTGCCGCTGCGCCAAGCGATTGCCTTGATCCAGAACGCCCGCATCGTCCATGTGCTGGGCCTGCGCCGCTCCTTTGCCGTGGCGGCCTACCTCGCCTATGCGCTGAACCGGGTCGGCCAGCCCGCGGTGCAGGTCACCGGCTTGGGAGGTGCCATCGGCGAACAGGCCAGCATCGCCAGCGCCGACGACCTGCTGATCGCCATCAGCTTTCCGCCCTACGCGACCGACACCCTGCAAGTCTGCGAGCAACTGCGCCAGCGCGGCGTCAAGTGCCTGGCCATCACCGATGTGTTCCTGAGCCCGGTCGCCAAGGACGCCGACCTGGTGCTGGAAGTGAACGACGCCAAGCTGCAGGGCTTTCGCTCGCTCACCTCCGCGATGTGCCTGGCCCAGACGTTGGCGATGGGCCTCGCCTTTGCCCGGCGTGACAAAGGCCTGCCCGACGGCGCTGCCGCGCTGGGCCTGCTGGACTTGAACGACATCGACTGCTGACCCGAGCTGATGCAAACCCCTCCCGCCTTCTTGCCGATCGAAGCGCTGACCGCTGCCGCATTCCAGCCCTTCGGCGATGTGATCGAAACCAGCGCAAGCAACCGGCACTTCACCATCAACGACGGCTTTGCCGAGCGGCACCACGACCTTGCAACGGTCGAACTGGGTGAGCATGGGCGGGCCGTCATCAGCATTTTCAAAGCCCTGCCACGCCAGCTGCCGATGCAGTTGAAGCTGCTGGAGCGTCACCCGCTGGGCAGCCAAGCCTTCATGCCGCTGTCGGCACAACCCTATCTGGTGGTGGTGGCGCAGGCGGGCGAGCGGCCGCAGATCGGCCAGATACGCTGCTTCGCAGCGGCTGCCGGCCAGGGCGTCAACTATGCGCCGGGCACTTGGCATCATCCGCTGATTGCACTGCACCAGGCCGGCGACTTCTTGGTGATCGACCGTGGCGGCGCGCCGAACGAGGCCAACTGCGATGAATACCCGCTCACCGCTGCCGCGATCTGGATCGGCTGACCGCCCGCACAGCGGACCGGGCGGCCGCGCAGGTTCCTGTATCCACAAATAATTCACGCGCAGTGCAGGGCCATGTCAGTCGCTGGCACAGGTCTTGCGTCAAACTGTTTTCACCCGTTTTGGGTCTGACGCCATGCCGATGATCCGGCCGCAGTTCTCGCCTTGTGTCGCGGGCCTGCGGCACCCTCGACATGCTTGGCTTGTGGGCAATGCGGCTTGGCCTGCGTCGAGTCGCGCTCCACCCTATATTGGCGCACCTCGGTTTGAAGGCAGCCTTTTCGCCACGGAGTTTGAATGAAGACTGTGCATGCCTTTGGACTGTTGACCACGCTCTTGCGCATGGTCCAAGGGCTGCGGGCGACCGGGTTGCGGAGCCAATCCTTGCTCGACAGCTTGGCGGGCAGGCTGTGGAGCGTCGAGATGAAGCGGCGCAATTTCATGCGCCTGAGCGCGGGTGCCGCCTATCCCTGCCCGGCCGAAGAAAGGGTGCTGACCTTCTCGGTGCTGGGGGTGCCGGTCTGGTGCTCCCGCAGCGCCGTCGGCTTGCCTGCAGAAACAGATGCGCGCATCGAGGCCATTCAGGCCCATGAATTCGACGCCGCCTTTGAACCCCGATTCAGAACCGCAACACCGGCCGGCCGCGGCCGCCTGCCGCAGCGAGATGCCAAGCGCCGATAAGCACAGCGGCATCTGCCACAGGCTCCGCGATGGCAACATCCTTCACCTCCGTCGTCGCAGCAAGCAGGGCCTCAAGCGTTGACGGCTGACTGGCCCTGAACATGAGCGCAGATCGCGCCCGGCGTGGTGATCCAGACGTCGCCGGCGTCGCGGGCTTGGCAGAGATGTTGCAGTGCGCGCCGCAAATGGTGCAAGCGATACGGTTGGCCGACGATGTAGGGGTGCAGCGCAAGGCCCATGACCAGCGGTTGCGCAGCAGACTGCAGGCGCATTTCATCGAAGTTGTCGATGATCATCTGGGCAAAGTCTTTCGCGTCCATCTGGCGCGCGATGATCATCGGGATGTCGTTCAGCTCCTGCGGGTAGGGGATGGACCAAAGCGTCTGCCCGCTGCGGGTGCTCATCAGCGTCGGCTGGTCGTCGTGGCACCAGTTCAGGGTGTAGCGGTAGCCGGCCTCGGCCAGCAGGTCGGGCGTGTTCAGGCTTTCTGAAATCCAGGGCGAGAGCCAACCGGTGGGAGCCACGCCGCTGTGCCGCGCTATGCGCTCGCGGCAGCCCAGCAGCAGGGCCAGTTCCTGCTCGGCGGACAAATCGCTCTGGCGCAGCGCATTGCTGTGGCCATGGGCGATCAGCTCGTCGCCGCGCCGGGCGAATGCGTCGACCAGTTCGGGGCAATGGTCGAACAGCGCGGTGTTGAGGATGGCACCCGTCGGCAGGGCCAATTGATCGAACAGCTCCAGGCAGCGCCAGGCACCGACCCGGTTGCCATATTCACGCCAAGCGTAATTCAGCACATCGGGTTGCGGCGAAGCGGGGCCCAGGCAAGCCCCCAGCCCTTCGCCGAAGGCAAAGTGCTCCAGGTTGAAGCCGATATATACCGCCAAGCGCGCCCCGTTGGGCCAGCAGTAGTCGGGCCGCTGATGGATCGCCTGGTAGCGGAAGCGGCCGCTGTCAGGGATGGCCGGGAAGGGCTGCAGATCGTTCATGGCCGAACTGCAATCACCCAAGGCTCGCACAAGCCGGCGCGCTGCAACAGGTGCTCGGCGCTGTCGTTCCAGACATCCATCTGCACGATCTTGTCGCCCCGCACCACATAGCGGTCCACATAGCGATTGCCTTCGAACGGCGTGCCGTCCAGCCACTCGCCATACAGCGTGCCGATGTTGTAGACGGTGGTGGAGGCGTCGTTGCTGCCGCTGGCATTGGACGCATCGGGCGCAGCAGCCACCACATCGGTCTGCTCGAAGCGCTTTTTCACCCATCTGTAGCGGCTGGCGTTGAAAGCGCTGCATTCGGCCGGGTCGCGCATCTCGCGTGCGCCGGTGAAGCGGATGCGCAAGTCGGGCGCCACAAAAGCAAGCGCGCCGACCGGGTCGGGAATCATGATGACGCGCAAAAACTCTTCCACGATCTCTTTGGCCGACAAGCTCATGGCAACAATCCTCAGGTCAACAATTGGCGGGCAGCTCTGGCCCGGCGAAATCAAAATCAAACCGGCCGGTAGCATCAGCGCTGATGATCGGCCCGTTCTGCCTATCCAGCGCATGGCGCACGCCGGCAGCCACGCTGTCGATCACCTGCAAGCCGGTCTCGGCAGCAATAGCCTGCGCCATGCCGGCCAAGCCCGCACCGCCCAGGATCACCACCGAGACGCCAAAACGGCTGGCCGCCTGAGCGCAGGCTTTGGACAAAATCAAGTGCGCAGCGGCCGGGTCGCGCGCTAACTCGGCACCGCTTTGTTCCACCGTGTGGATGCCCGCCAGTTGTGCGCCGAACCCAAGGTTGTTGGCCAGCCGCTCCAGCATAGTCCGCCAGCGCGCGCCACCGGTCACGATGCAGAAGCGCCCGAGCCGCGCCGCTTCCACAAACGAGGCTTCGGCCAAGCCGGTCACCGGCACGGTGCTGCATTCACGCAGCGCCAACAGGCCGGGATCGCCAAAACAGGCGATCAAGATCGCATCGGGCGTGGCGCTAGGGTCGGTGCCAACCAAGCCCCAAACGTCCAGCACAGCGTGCCCGGCCACCGCGTAACTGACTTCGCTGGCAATGTAGGGCGCACCAAAACGGGCTGTGCGGGTCAGCACCTCAACGCCCTCGCCCGCTGTCTGTTGCGCATGAAACTGCAACAGCGCACTGACCGACACGGACGTGTTGGGGTTGATCACCAGCAGCCTGGCGTTTTTGAACCGTCTAGGCATCGGACATTCCGAACAACGAGATGAAATCAGGCAGCTCGGCAGCGGGCCCGGCAAACTGCAACTGCGACTCCAGTTGCTGCAGATGTGCTTGCATCAAGCGGGCTGCCGCAGCGGGGTCGCGCAGCCGAATTGCGTTGAGCAGGGCGCGGTGCTCTTGGCAGCCGCAAGCACTCAGCGGCGGCAGCGTCAGCAACGGGCTGGCGCGGTAAGTCATCAGCACCAGCGAGGTCCGCGACACCAATTCACGCAGAATCCGGCCCAGCGTCTGATGCTGGGCGGCGTTGGCAATGTGCAGGTGGAAGTCGCCCGACAGCCGGATGGCGCGCCGCATGTCGCCGCAGGCGCGAGCCGCCTCTTCATCGGCAATGCACTGGGTCAGCGTGGCAATATCGGCGGGGCTGGCATTAGCGATGAAGCATTCGATCAGCGTCGGCTCGATCATCCGGCGCACCTGAAACACCTCGCGCGCTTCCTGCTCGGTGGGCCGAGCCACGGTAGCCCCTCGGTTCGGGGTCAACACGACGATCTGCTCGTTGGCCAAGCGCACCAGCACCGGCCGGATGCGCGTGCGCGACACGCCGAACGCGGTAGCCAGCCGGTCTTCGATCAACTTGGTGCCAGGCGGCAAACGGTGGTCGAGGATGGTGGCGACCATGCGCTCGTAGATCTCGTTCTCGGTCAGCGCGCCCGCGTCTTCAATGCTGGTGCT
>JBIIVZ010000237.1:0-4461 GCA_044339175.1 Roseateles sp. | reverse complement strand
CCGCTGGGCCGGCAAGCGCTGGCAGCACAGGCGCAGCACGCCCTGATCGTCGGCGCGGGTTTGGCGGGCGCGGCTTGCGCGTGGGCGTTGGCGCAGCAGGGCATTCAATCAACGCTGATTGACGCCCACGCGGCTCCGGCCCAAGCCAGCTCAGGCAACCCCGGTGGGCTGTACCACGGCACGCTGAATCCGGACGACGGCCTGCATGCGCGCTTCAACCGCGCGGCTGCACTCGAAACCCAGCGCGTCCTGCGCAGTCTGCCGCCGCTGCCCTGGCATCAACAAGGCCTGCTGCGCCTTGAAACTCAGCGCGATATCGCGCAGATGCAAGCGCTGATCGCTCGGCTGGGGCTGCCGGCCGACTATGTGCAGGCCCTCGGCGCGGCTGAAGCGGCCAGGCTTTGCGGGCTTGACCTGCAACAACCGGCCTGGCTCTACCCCGGCGGCGGGGCACTGCCGCCGCAGGCCTACGTTGCGGCCCTGCTGAAGTCGGCTGCGGCGAAGCTGGTGCTGAACCAGCCCATCGCGCGCCTGCAGCGGCGTGGCGAACAATGGCAAGCTTGGGGCCCAGACGGCCAACTCGTCGGCGAAGCGCCCTTGGTCGTGCTGGCCGGCGGCGTCGAGGGCTTTGCCCTGCTGCAAGACTTGGCCCCCGACTTGGCAGCGCGGCTGCGCCGAACACGGGGCCAACTGAGCCACCTGCAGGAAGCCGCCAACTCAACCTCACCCCGACCCCGCTTGCCGGTGGCGGGACTCGGCTACGCCATTGCCGACCCGAGCAGAGGCCTCTGGTGCGGTGCCACCAACCAGGACGAAGCGATGCAGGCCACCATGGACAACACGCTGCGCGCGGCCGACCACCAGCACAACCTGCAGCAATGGGGCCGCTTGGCCCACATCAACCCGCCGCCCGCCGCACAGGGCGGCCGTGTCGCTTGGCGCTTGGCCGCACCGGACCGCCTGCCACTGGTCGGCGGCTTGACCGAGCCGGGCTACAACGGCCGCCAAGACCAAACCCGCTTCATCCCGCGCCTGCCCGGCTTGGCCGTCTGCATGGCGATGGGTTCGCGCGGCATCAACTGGGCTGCGCTGTGCGGCCAGGTGCTCGCGGCTCAAGTGACGGGCGCGCCCTGCCCGCTTGAGGCCAGCCTGCTCGACGCCATTGACCCGCTGCGCTTTGCAGTACGGGCAGCGCGCTGAAGCCAAACGCGCCAGCCGCTGGGGTGGACGCAGCAGGCGCAGGCTGTTTATCCGGCGCACATCATCGCCAACCTCTCGCAGGCCACCCGGTCGACGCCGGACTTGAGTCCTAACCATCGGACGATTATCAAATAACCATCACCCGCGACTCAAGTATTGAAAAGCACCGCCGAAATAACGGGTAGGACATCACCCTCACTCAAGCCGTATTTACCCACTTACTTAAAAGGTTGTTGCATGGGCTTTCTGAACCGAATGCGAATTGGTCGTCGCTTGGCGCTGAGTTATGGCGTCTTAGTTGTCTTGCTCATCATCATCGGCAGCTACGGTGCCACAAGCGCCAACAGATTGGCTAAAGACCTGGACCGAACAGCCAACCTCAGTTTGGTCAAAATTGCCGCAGCGAACATGCTGGAGAGCAACGTCAACATCATCGCCAGAGCCTCCCGCGACCTGCTTTTGCTCGATGAAGCCCGTCAAATAAAGAAAGAAAAAACGGCCATCGACGTGGCGCTGCAAGACAGCGAGAAACAGCTACTCGGGATGTTTGGCGCGCCTGAGAACACCCAAGAAGTCGACCTGATCAACCAGGTCAAGACCAGCCAGGCCAAGTTCTTTGCCTCGGTCAGCAAGTTCCGCAGCGTCCAAAAAGACGGCAGCCCGGACGAAGCACGCGAAAGTCTGATCACCGATGTGCGCCCCGCCCAGCAGGCTTACCAAGACGGCTTGAAGGGCTTGGTTGAACTTCAGTTCCAGAGCGCTCGCGCACTCGCCGTCGAAGGCGGCGAGGTCGCACGGAAATCCGTGCTGGTCACTGCGCTGTTGGTCAGCATCGCCGTGCTCATCGGCATCTTCGGTGGCCTGGCGATTTCTCGGTCTATCGTGCTGCCGGTGCGTAAAGCCATGGCGGCGGCCGAGGCCATCAGCAGCGGCGACCTGACGCAGGACATACAGGCGATCGGCAGTGACGAGTTGGGGCAGATGCTCAGCGCGATGCAGAAAATGCAGCATGCGCTCGCGGGCGTCGTCAACAGCGTCAGCGCGGCGGCCAACGAGGTGGCGCACAGCTCATCGGTGATTGCCAGCGGCAATGATGATTTGTCGGACCGCACCGCGCGCTCGGCCGCCAGCCTGCAGACGACCGCTGCCTCGGTCGAGCAAATTGCAGCCAACCTCACCGGTGCCAGCGAGCTGACCCGCAAGGCCACCGCCATCGCCAGCAAGGCCCGCGGCTCCGCGTCGGCCGGCGGCAAGGCCGTGGCTCAGGTGGTGGCCACCATGCAGGAAATCAGCGCCAGCTCGCGCAAGATCGGCGACATCATCGGCGTCATCGACGGGATTGCGTTTCAAACCAATATCTTGGCGTTGAATGCGGCGGTAGAGGCCGCCCGAGCCGGTGAGCATGGCCGCGGCTTTGCGGTGGTCGCCTCCGAAGTGCGCGCGCTGGCGTCGCGCTCTGCCGCCGCTGCCAAGGAGATCAAAGTGTTGATCGGCGAGTCGACCGTCAAGGTCGAAACCGGCACCAACCTTGTCAACCGGGCCGGCACCACCATCAGCAGCGTCGTCGATGAGGTCAACGGCATGGGTCAATTGATCGAGGAAATCTCGACCTCGGCGCAAGAGCAGGCCAACGGGGTCGGGGTCGTCAATCAGGCGATGAATGAACTCGACCGCAACACTCAACAAAATGCCAGCTTGGTCAGCGAGTTGAGCAATTCCACCGAAACCTTGTCAAACAGCAGCTCAAGGTTGCTGGACGCCGTCAGCTTCTTCCGCACAGACCGCGAGCACGCTTGAAGCCGCCTCTACAACCCCATCCTTTGCAGCGCCACCACACACCCATGATCAGCAACACCACCCCGTCCCGGCTCCTGCGCTCAGCGATCGCCTTGTTCGGCGCACTCCTGATCGCCTCGAGCGTCCTGGCTGCGCCCAAAATACTGAAGAAAGTACCGCCCGAGTTTCCTCGCGAAGCCGCCAAAAAGAACGTCAACAAGGGCACTGTCAACGCCCGGATGTCGATCGGTCCTGACGGAAAAGTGACCGAGGTCACGATCACCGAGGCCCTGCCGCCCAGGCTGTTCGACCGCGCCGTGATTGACGCCCTGATGGAGTGGCGTTTTGAAGGCACAGGCGAAAAACAGACCCACGACGTCAAACTTGTCTTCACCAACGAAGACTGAGGCTGGCCGCAGCCCAGGCCATGCGGGCCATGCCCGGCGTGATTGCCGTGGTGGTGATCCCGTCCCCGCTGACGTCTGCCGCTGCGGCACTTGCGGCCGCACTCGTGAGGCCATCAAGGCGGCCGCGCTGATGAGGTGGTCGCTAAAACTGCCACCGAGCCGGCGTCAAAAACTGAGCGTCTTGACCCCAGCCGCCGTGCCCAGCAAGCAGACGCTGGCGCGGCGGCGGGCGAACACGCCGACGGTGACCACGCCGGGCCATTGGTTGACTTCCGTCTCGAAGGCCAGCGGTTCAAAGATTTGCAGGCCGGTCACGTCGAGGATGTGACAGCTGTTGTCGGTCATGCAGCCAGCGCGCAGGGTGGCCACGCCGCCCATCGCAGCAAAGCGCCGCGCCACTTGGGCAGCGGCCATCGGGATCACCTCGACCGGCACCGGGAACTTGCCCAGCGCCTCGACCAGCTTGGATTCGTCGGCGATGCAAACAAACGAATCGGCCAGGTCGGCAACGATTTTTTCGCGCGTCAGCGCCGCACCGCCGCCCTTGATCATGTGGCCGGCGTGGTCGATCTCGTCCGCACCGTCGATGTAGACGCCCAGACGCTCCACTTCCGAGGCTTCCAACACCAGAATGCCCAGCGCCTTCATCCGCTCGGTCGAACGCAGCGAGCTGGACACCGCGCCGGCGATAGCAATGCCGCTGGCGGCCAGCGCGTCGATGAATTTATCGACAGTGGAACCGGTGCCCACGCCGATGATGCTGTCCGGCTGAACGTAATGCAGCGCGGCTTGGCCGACCAGGGTTTTAAGTTCGTCTTGGGTCATGGCGGTGGCTGAAGTGGGGCTGAAGGGTAGCCATTATCGCCACCCGGCCGCCGTGCTTTGGGGCCCGTCGATCCGCTTGCGGTTGAGCGGCAGCCGCTGCGGGTCGGGAAACTCCGCCTATGAACGGCCATCAACAGCCATCAACAGCGGAATCTATGATGGCCGATTGACCTCACGGAGCATCCGATGACCGAGTCCCAAGTTATTCCCTGCGCCACCACCTGCGGTGCCTGGCCATCACCGCTGACACCGG
>JBIIVZ010000236.1:0-4465 GCA_044339175.1 Roseateles sp. | reverse complement strand
ATTTGGGGGCAATTTGAGCGTCACACACTGACGTTACAGTGTTGTCACCACCTGATTGAGGGGCCGGTCAAGTCCCGATGGACTGAGGGCGAACGGCCGTGGAATAGTCAGGGGATGACGCTGCGGCCCGATCCACACCGGATTTTCGACAAATTTGAGTCTTCCATGCTGCCCTTGAGCCTTATCCGCAAGTCCGACCACTTCCGCAACGCCCTTAACTCCCGCTACTCCAGCAACTGCTGCCACTCCCAAACACGCGGCTTCACGTTGCTGGAGCTGTTGGTGGTGATGGTGATCATTGGCCTGCTGGCCGGCTATGTGGGGCCGAAGTTCTTTGGCCAGATCGGCAAGAGCGAAGTCAAGGCCACGCGGGCGCAGATCGACGGGCTGCAAAAGTCGCTGGATCAGTACCGGCTCGACGTCGGTCGCTACCCCACCACCGAGCAGGGCTTGACCGTGCTGGTGACCAAGCCGGGCGACGAGCCGCGCTGGGCCGGGCCTTATCTGAGCAAGGCCGTGCCCAAGGACCCGTGGAAGAACGACTACCAGTACCGCTCGCCCGGCGAGCATGGTGAGTACGACCTGCTGTCCTACGGCCGCGACGGCCGGCCGGGCGGCGAGGGCGAGGACGCCGATCTGGTCAGCTGGTAAGCCGGCCGCACTCGCTCGCTGCTCGCTACTCGCTACTCGTTGCCCACCGCCCCGCCCCGCCCATCGCTCATCGCCCCGCTGATCCCCACCCATGCCCAGCTACCAAGCCCGTGTTTTCTACCCTGACGGGGTGAGAACGCAGCGCGTTGACGCGCCGGACCGCCAATCGGTCGCGGCGGCGCTGGGCGTGGCGGCGCAGCATGTGCTGGCGGTTGAAGAGTTGTCCGCCGACGCCACCACTGGCCTGAACGCACGCCGACACGGCGCTGGCATGTTGGGCCAAAAGTCGGGCCGCAAATCGGGCCAAAAACTAGGCCGCAAACGTTTCCCTCTGCAACTGTTCAGCCAGGAACTGGCCGTGTTGCTGGACGCCGGCATCTCCTTGCTGGAGGCGCTGACCACCTTGCGCGAGAAGGAGGCGAGCGAGCCGGTGCGGGCGGCGCTGGACGCGGTGATCGCCAACATCGAACAGGGCCGGCCGCTGTCGGTGGCGATGCGCGAGCAACCGCAGGCTTTTGACGAACTGGTGTGCGCCATCGTCGCCGCCAATGAGCGCACCGGCCAACTCAGCGCCGCGCTGGCCCAGCATGCCAAGTACCTGGCCTGGGTCGAGAGCCTGCGGGCGCGGCTGATCGCGGCCTGTGTCTACCCGGTCATGTTGTTGGCCGTGGGCAGCGCGGTGATTCTGTTTTTGCTGCTGTTCGTGCTGCCGCGCTTTGCCGGCATTCTGGACGGGCTGGGCAATGACCTGCCCTGGGCCTCGCGGGTGTTGATCCGCTTTGGGCAGACGGCCGGCAGCCAGCCGCTGGCGGTGGTGTTGGGCCTGGGCCTGCTGGCGCTGGGCTGTGTCGGGTTGTGGCGGCACCCGGGTTTGCGCGAACGGGTGCAGGCGTCGATGTGGACGCTGCCTGGCCTGGGGCCACGGCTGCGGGTGCTGGCGTTGGCGCGGCTGTATCGCAGCTTGGCGATGTTGCTGGCCTCCGGTGTGCCGGTGCTGGCCAGTCTGCGCATCGTGCAGGACGTGGTGGCGGCACCGTGGCGGCCGGCGGTGGCGGCCGCCGCTGCGCAGATCGAACGGGGTGAGCGGCTGTCGGAGGCGCTGGAGGCGCACGACTTGGCCACGCCGGTCGCCCGCCGCATGGTGCGGGTGGGCGAGCGCAGCGGCGAGGTGGCGGCGATGCTGGAGCGGGCGGCCGCCTTTCACGACGAAGAGGCGGTGCGCTTGACCGAGCTGCTGACCCGCGCCATCAACCCGGCGCTGATGTTGATCATGGGTGTGTTGATCGGCGGCATCATCGTTTTGATGTATTTGCCGATTTTTCAGTTGGTGGAGCAAGTTCAGTGACTTCAGCGAATACCGCCATCAATCATTCTTTGGCCGACCATCTGCCGGCCGAGCTTGGCCCCTGGCAGCTGGACTTCGAGCATTGGCCGCAAGCACAGGCGCAGCGTTGGCGGGCGGTGTTGGCGGTGTCGGCCAGCGGCCGCAAGGTGCTGCTGGGTGAACGCGAGGCCGACGCGATGCTGCTGCAAAGCGTGGAAGCGCGGCTGCAGGCACCGGTGCGCTGGCTGCGCTGCGACGCGGCTGCGGTGACGCATTGGCTGGGTGCGGGCGAAGCCGACTTCCGCGCGCTCAGCGACGTGGAAGAAGCGGTCATCGCCGGTGAGGCCAGCGGCGGCGCGCTGGAGTTGTCGGCGCTGATGATGTCGGAGCAGGCCAGCCCGGTGGTACGGCTGCTCAACGCGACCTTGTACGACGCGCTGCAGGACGGCGCCAGCGATGTGCACATCGAGTGCACCGTGCGCGGCGCGGCAATCCGCTTCCGGGTCGACGGCGTGATGTCGATGGTGCGCACGGTGGACGGCGCGGCGGTGGCCGAGCAACTGGTGTCGCGGCTGAAGGTGATGTCGGAGCTGGACATCGGCGAGCGGCGGTTGCCGCAGGACGGCCGCTTCCAGTTGAAGGTGCAGGGCCGGGTGGTGGACTTTCGGCTCTCCATCATGCCCAGCGTGTTCGGTGAAGACGCGGTGGTGCGGGTGCTGGACCGGGCGCGCATCGAGCAGACCGGTGGCAGCTTGACGCTGGACGCGCTGGGCTTCCCGCCGGCCGAGCGGGCCGCCATCCGGCGCGAGGCCCGCCAGCCGCACGGCATGTTGCTGGTGACGGGCCCGACCGGCAGCGGCAAGACGACCACGCTGTACGCCACGCTGGCCGAAATCCACACCGGCACCGACAAGATCATCACCATCGAAGACCCGGTCGAATACCAACTGGCCGGTGTGGTGCAGATTCCCGTCAACGAGAAAAAGGGCCTGACGTTTTCGCGCGGCCTGCGCTCCATCCTGCGCCACGACCCGGATCGGGTGATGGTGGGCGAGATCCGCGATGCCGAAACCGCGCAGATCGCGGTGCAGGCGGCGCTGACCGGCCATTTGGTCTTCAGCACCGTGCATGCGAACAACGCGTTTGACGTGATCGGCCGCTTCATGCACATGGGGCTGGACCTGTACAACGTCGTCTCCGCGCTGAACGCGGTGCTGGCGCAGCGGCTGGTGCGGCTGACCTGCAAGCACTGCGCGCAGCCGTTCGTGCCCGATGCATCGACCTTGGCGCGCTACGGCCTGACCGATCAGCAGGACACCAACTATCTGAAGGGCGAGGGCTGCGGCCATTGCCGAGGCACCGGCTACAAGGGCCGCCGCGCGGTGGCGGAATTGCTGAAGCTGGACGACGGCCTGCGCGACCTGATCGCCGCGCGCGCGCCGATGTCGCAAATCAAGGAAGCTGCGCGCTCGCGCGGCATGACGCCGCTGCGGACCATGGTGCTGCAAGCCGTCTGCCGTGGCGAAACGACTTTCGAGGAATTAGAACGTGTCACCCTCGATGAATAGCTCCCATCGCCAGTCATGGCTGAAAACCGCGCAGCGCAGGATGGCGGCCCATCTGGCGCGGCCGCAAGCGCTGTTCCTGAACGCCGACGGCGTGCAGGCTGGCAACGCGCTGTCACTGCCGGCGCTGCTGCCGGCGCAAGCATTTGCCGACTGGTGCCGCCAGCACGGCGGCGGCGCGGCGACGATCACCGTCTCCACCCAGCTGCTGCATGAGCTGGTCTGCGAGCCAGGCTTGCCGCTGGACAGCGAGGTCGATCTGCAAGCCTATGCCCGGCAGCAGTTCAGCCATTACTTTGGCAGCGCCGCCAAGGCTTGGCCGCTGGCGACTTGGCGCGTCGGCTCAGCGGTGGGCTCAGCGACAGCCACCGCGCCGTCCGGCTCTTGCGGCTCTTGCGGCGCGTCCGCCTGGCACGGGCCGCAAGGCGCGGCGCTGGCGGCCACCGCCGCCGAGCATCAACTGCTGCTGCGCCGCGTGCAACCGGCCTGGGCACCGGTGCTGCAACGGCTGGCCGCGCAAGAACCGCAATGGCTGAGCGCACCGGCAGCGGCGCTGGCCTGGGTAGAGGGGCCGGTCTTGACCTGGCTGCAACTGCAAGACGGGCGGCTGCAGGCGCTGCGCCAGTTGCGTTTGCCTGCGGCCACGCCGGAGGCCTTGAGCGAGACCTTGCTGGAGTTGCTCGGCAGCCCAGCAGCGGGCGCACCGTCAAGTACAGCGCCGGGCAACAAGCAGCAGGTACAGGTACAGGTCCTGGTGCTGGGTTATGGCTTGTCGGCGGCTCAGTTGCCGCTGCAAGTGCTGGGGCCCTACGCGCCACTGATCCGGGTCTTGGCGGCGCTGGACGGCAGCGCACCGCCACCGGCTTGGTTCACGCCAGCGGCCAGGACGCCCGCCGCCAAACCGCTGCGCTTGCCGCAGCCGGAT
>JBIIVZ010000235.1:0-4466 GCA_044339175.1 Roseateles sp. | reverse complement strand
GGTGCCGGGCCGCCTGCGGCGTTCTTCCACTCGTCGATACAGGCGACGTTGAAACCCAACTGGGCCGCACGGATGGCGGCGATGTAGCCGCCAGGGCCGCCGCCGATAACGACGACGTCAAATTGCTTGCTCATGAATAAACTCCCCAGCGCTCAATGCGCGAGTTTGAGGGTGACGACTCCGCCAACGATCAAGGCCACGCCGAAGAATCTCCACAGCGTGGCGGCATCGCCGAAAAACATCACCCCGATCAAAAAAGTACCGGCACCGCCGATACCGGTCCACACCGCGTACGCAGTGCCGATCGGTATTTCGCGCTGCGCCATCCACAACAGCCAACCGCTGATGCCCATGGAAATCACCGCACCAACGATACCGATCGCGCGGTATTCGGCTTGCTGAGACAGTTTGAAGCCCAAGGGCCAGCCGATCTCGCACAAACCTGCCAGCACAAGGTAGATCCAAGCCATCTGCACAGGCTGCATCACTCGGGACTCAGATGTCGAACAGCAAGCGCGCGGGGTCTTCCAGCGCTTCCTTCATCGTCACCAAGCCCAGCACGGCTTCGCGGCCGTCGATGATGCGGTGGTCGTAAGACATCGCCAGATAGTTGATCGGGCGCACCACCACCTGGCCGTTTTCGACTACTGCACGGTCTTTGGTCGCGTGCACGCCCAGAATGGCCGACTGCGGCGGGTTGATGATGGGCGTCGACAGCATCGAGCCGAAAGTGCCACCGTTGGAGATGGAGAAGGTGCCGCCGGTCAGGTCGTCGAGCGAAATCTTGCCGTCCTTGGCCTTTTGGCCGAATTCGGCAATCTTCTTCTCGATGTCGGCAAAGCTCATCTGGTCCGCGTTGCGGATGACGGGCACGACCAAGCCGCGCGGCGTACCGACAGCGATGCCGATGTCGAAATAGCCGTGGTAAACGATATCGCTGCCGTCAACCGAGGCGTTCAAGACCGGGAACTTCTTCAGCGCCGCCACGGCCGCCTTGACGAAGAAACTCATGAAACCGAGCTTGACGCCATGCTCCTTCTCGAACTTCTCCTGGAAGCGCTTGCGCATTTCCATCAGCGGGGCCATGTTCACCTCGTTGAAGGTGGTCAGGATGGCGTTGGTGGCTTGCGATTGCAGCAAGCGCTCGGCCACGCGGGCACGCAGTCGGCTCATCGCCACACGTTGCTCGGGACGATCACCCAAATTCATCGGCACGGGTGCGGACACCGCAGCCAGCGGCCGGACCACGGCCGGTGCAGCAACGACAGGAGCCGGTGCGGCAGCCTTGGCCGAGGACACGCCCGAAGCCACGGCAGCCAACACATCACCCTTGGTGACGCGACCGTCCTTGCCGGTGCCGCCCACATCGCTGACGGACAACTTGTTGTCGGCCAACAGCTTGGCAGCAGCCGGCATGGCCACATCGCTCTTGCTCGTGGACGCGGCAACCGGTGTTTCAGAGATCGCCTCGGCCGGCACGGCTTTGACTTCCATCGGGCTGATCTGGCTTGCCGCTTCGGTATCGATGCGGGCGATCACCTCTTCGCTGACCACGCTATCGCCGTCGACCTTGATGATTTGAGCCATCACGCCGGCGCTCGGCGCAGGCACTTCAAGCACGACCTTGTCGGTTTCGATTTCGACCAGGATTTCGTCGATGGCGACGGCCTCACCGGGTTTTTTCTTCCAGTGCAACAAAGTGCCTTCGGCAACGGATTCGGACAACTGGGGAACTTTGACTTCTACGATGGCCATGATGTCTATCTCTTTCTGTTTGGAAACGGGCGCTATGCGCCTGACCGCCCACCCTGATTGCTGTTCAAGCAAGGCTCAGGGCAGAAGGCAAGAAGGCGACGTCCCTGGACGCCGCGCTCCCCTTATTTGGTGAGGATGAAGCCCTTGAGCTTGCCGAAAGCCTGCTCCAGCAGCGACTTCTGCTGCTCTTGGTGAAGGTGCGAATAACCGACCGCTGGCGAGGCCGATGCCGGACGACCGGCGTAGCCGAGCTTCTGGCCGTCCGCCATGTTTTCGTGCACATAGTGCTGCACGAAGAACCAAGCGCCCTGGTTTTGCGGCTCATCCTGGCACCAGACGATTTCCGTCAGGCCCGGATACTTCTTCAACTCGGCCGCAAAGGCCTTGTGCGGGAACGGATAGAGCTGCTCCACGCGGATGATGGCCACATCGCCATGTTTCTTTTCGGCGCGCGCCTTGACCAGGTCGTAATAGACCTTGCCCGAGCAAGCAACCACGCGCTTGACCTTGGATGCATCGATCGTCGTGTCGCGCTCCCCGATCACGGTGCGGAACTCGCCGCGGGTGAACTCGGTCATCGGCGAGGTCGCGTCCTTGTTACGCAGCAAGGACTTGGGCGTCATGATGATCAGCGGCTTGCGGAACATGCGCAATTGCTGCCGACGCAGCAAGTGGAAGATCTGCGAGGCCGAGGTCGGCTGCACCACTTGCATATTGTTGTCAGCCGCCAACTGCATGAAGCGCTCCAGGCGCGCCGAGCTGTGCTCAGGGCCTTGGCCTTCGTAGCCGTGCGGCAACATCAGCGTCAGGCCGTTGGCACGGCCCCATTTCACTTCGCCGGAAGCGATGAACTGGTCGATCACCACTTGTGCGCCGTTGACGAAGTCGCCGAACTGCGCTTCCCAGATCGTCAGCGTCAACGGGTCGGCTGAGGCATAGCCGTACTCGAAGCCCAGCACGGCTTCTTCGGACAACAACGAGTCGATGACGACAAACGGTGCCTGGCCTTCCGCAACGTTTTGCAGCGGAACATAGGTGCCGGTGTCCCACTTCTCACGATTCTGGTCGTGGAACACTGCATGCCGGTGCACAAAGGTGCCGCGTCCGCAATCTTCACCCGACAAGCGCACCGGATAGCCGCTGGCCACCAGTGAGGCGAAAGCCATGTGCTCACCCATGCCCCAGTCGACATTGACTTCGCCGCGACCCATCGCGGCGCGGTCGGCAATGACCTTTTCGACCAGCGAATGCACTTTGAAGTTGCTTGGCACCGTGGTGATGCGCAGAGCCAGTCGCTTGAATTCGGCGGTCGGCAAGGCGGTATCGCAGCTGTCCGTCCACTTCTTGCCCAAGTACGGTGCCCAGTCGGTGGCGTACTTGCTCTTGAAGTTGGTCAGCACCGGGTCCACCGTGTGCCGGCCTTCGTCCATCGCAGCCCGGTAGGCCTTGAACATCAGGTCGGGACCATCGGCAGCCAGCATGCCTTGTGCGATCAGCTTGTCGCCATAGATCTTGCGGGTGCCCGGGTGGGCGGCAATCTTCTTGTACATCAGCGGTTGGGTCAGCGCCGGCGTGTCCTGCTCGTTGTGGCCCAGTTTGCGGAAGCAGATGATGTCGACCACCACGTCCTTCTTGAAGTGCTGCCGGTATTCCAGCGCCAACTGCGTGCACAACACGACGGCTTCAGGGTCATCGCCATTCACGTGCAACACCGGTGCTTCGATCATCTTGACGACGTCGGTGCAATACAGCGTCGAACGGGTGTCGCGCGGATCGGAGGTCGTGAAGCCGATCTGGTTGTTGATGACGATGTGGACCGTGCCGCCGGTGTAGTAACCGCGCGTCTGAGCCAAAGCCAAGGTCTCCATCACCACGCCTTGGCCGGCAAAGGCTGCGTCGCCGTGCACCAGCACGGGCAGCACCTGCGCGCCGTCCTTGTCGCCGCGACGATCCATGCGGGCCTTGACCGAACCTTCAACCACCGGGTTGACGATCTCCAGGTGCGAAGGGTTGAAAGCCAAGCTCAGGTGAACCGGGCCGCCAGGGCTGGTCACGTCGCTGGAGAAGCCTTGGTGATACTTCACGTCGCCTGAGGGCAAGTCTTCGGGGCCTTTGTGCTCGAACTCGTCAAACAAGTCCTTGGGCATCTTGCCCAGCGTGTTGACCAGCACATTCAAGCGGCCGCGGTGGGCCATGCCGATGATGATTTCTTGTACGCCGGTGGCACCGCCACGCTGCACCAGTTCGTCCATCGCGGCGATGAAGCTTTCGCTGCCTTCGAGCGAGAAGCGCTTTTGGCCGACGTACTTGGTGTGCAGATACCGCTCCAAGCCTTCGGCGGCGGTCAGGCGGTCAAGAATGTGTTTTTTCTTCTCGGCCGAAAAATTCGGTTTTGACCGGATCGTCTCCAGCCGCTCTTGCCACCAGCGCTTCTCGGTCGGATCAGTGATGTGCATGATTTCTGCACCGATGCTGCCGCAATAAGTTTCACGCAGTGCTTGCACGATCTGCCTCAGCGTCATGTGCTCGGCCGACGAGAAGTAGGTGTTGGCGGCGCTGAACGCGATGTCCATGTCGGACTCGGTCAGGTCGTAGAACGACGGCTCCAACTCTGGAATACGCGGACGCTCAGTGCGCTGCAATGGGTCCAAGTCGGCCCAGCGCGCGCCCAGGAATCGATACGCCGCAATCAGCGACTGCACATGAACTTG
>JBIIVZ010000234.1:0-4482 GCA_044339175.1 Roseateles sp. | reverse complement strand
TGCGGACGCGCGCCGGCCAGGGCGTGCCAGAGCGGGGCGCACGCATCTTCGGCCGGGAATACCGCCACGCCGGTCGGCCCAAGCGCTTCGATGACGGCACCGTTTTCGCGCGCGGCGGCTTCCACCGAGGTCAAAAACTCCTGATGCTCGCGCTGCGCGTTGTTGACCAGCGCCACCGTCGGCGCGGTCATCCGGGCCAGCGGGGCGATTTCGCCCGGGTGATTCATGCCCAGCTCGACCACGGCGGCGCGGTGCCACTGCACGTCGTCCTGGCGCAAGCGCAGCAGCGTCAGCGGCACGCCGATGTCGTTGTTGTAATTGCCCTCGGTGGCCAACGCACTGCTGCCCAGCCAAGCGCGCAGGATGCTGGCTGTCATTTGCGTGACCGTCGTCTTGCCGTTGCTGCCGGTCACCGCGATCACCGGCAACTGGCAATGCGCCCGCCAAGCAGCGGCCAGCCAACCCAGCGCCTGTTTGGCGTCGGGCACCAGAATGCCGGCCAAGCCGGCTTCCAGCAAGCCGCGCTCGGCCAAGGCGGCCACCGCTCCGGCGGCTGCGGCCTGGGGCAAAAATTCATGCGCATCGAAGCGCTCGCCACGCAGGGCCACGAACAGGTCACCGCCGCCGAGGCTGCGGCTGTCGCTGTGGACTCGCTGGATTTCAAGCGCGCCGTCACCGATCATTTGCGCTTGCGGACACGCCGGCAGCAGCAAGCGGTGGGCTTGCGCCAAGGTCATCAAAGCGGCGCTCACAGGCCGGCCCTTCGGATCAACGCCGCGCGGGCTTCGACCACATCGGAGAACGGGCTGCGCAAACCAGCTTGCTCTTGGTAGTCCTCATGCCCCTTGCCGGCCACCAGCACCACGTCGCGCGGCCCGGCTTGCTGGATCGCCGAGTCGATGGCAGCGCGGCGGTCCGCCACCGTGTGGCAGTGGGTTGCAGTCACGCCAGCGGCAGCGGACAGCACGCCGGCTTCGATGTCGGCAATGATTTGTTCAGGCACTTCAAAGCGCGGGTTGTCGCTGGTGATGAAGACGTGTTGCGCCAGCCGGGCCGCGATCGCGCCCATCGCCGGCCGCTTGGCGCGGTCCCGGTTGCCACCGCAGCCGAACACGCACAACAACTGCCCGCCGCGTGCCGCCGCCAACGGTGCCAGCGCTTGCAGAGCCTTGTCCAGCGCATCCGGCGTGTGGGCGTAATCGACCACCACTTGCGGCAAGTCCTGCCCGTTGCCGACGCGCTGCATGCGGCCCGGCACCGGCGTGACCCGGCCCACCACCGCCGCCACCTCGGCCAGCCCATGGCCCAGCGCTCGCAAGCCGCCAATGACGGCCAGCAGATTGGCCACGTTGTAGTCGCCGATCAGGCCGGTTTCAATCAAAAAGCGCTGCTCGCCCTCTTGCAAGGTGAAGGCCAAGCCGCCAGCGCGGTAATGCAGTTGATGGGCCGACAAACGCGCCGGGCCGTTCAGCGCATAGGTCCAGATGTCGAGCTGGCCGGCCTGTTCCAGCTCCACAGCCAATGCGACACCCTTGGCGTCATCCAGATTGAGCACCGCAGCGCGCAGACCGGCAAGGTCGAACAAGGCGCGCTTGGCCGCCCAGTAAGCGTCCATGTCGCCGTGGTAGTCGAGGTGATCTTGGGTGAAATTGGTGAACAGCGCGACGCGCACCTCGGTGCCGGCCAGGCGCATTTCCTTCAGGCCGATCGACGAAGCCTCAATCGCGCAAGCGCTGAAGCCGTGCTCCAGCATTTGCCGCAGCGTCGCTTGCAGCAACACCGGGTCGGGCGTGGTGAGGCCGTTGTATTCGATCCGAGCATCGGCCATTGCACCGGGTATCGGCGGCTCACCCACGCCGAGCGTGCCGATGACACCGCAGCGCTGGCCCAGCAGCGCCAGCGTCTGCGCCAACCACCAGGCGGTCGATGTTTTGCCATTGGTGCCGGTGCTGGCGACGACGGCCAAAGCCTTCGACGGTTCGCCGTAGAAGGCGGCAGCGATCAAGCCGGTCTTGGCCTTCAGCCCAGGCAGCGAGGCCACGCGAGCATCGGTGAAGGCATGGGCGTCAACGCCTTCGTCCTCGACCAGGCATGTGGCCGCACCGGCCGCCAGTGCGCCGGCGACGAATTCGCGCCCGTCACGGGCATAGCCGGGCCAGGCGATGAAGGCATCACCGGCCGCCACCGCACGGCTGTCGGTGCGCAGCGCGCCGGTGGTCCATTCCTGCAACCAGCGGGCGGCCGCTTCGGGGGATTTCAGGCGGGTCAGCATCAGAAGCTCTCCTCGACCGCTTGCAGCTTCTGGCTGGCGACGATTTGCGGCTTCACGTCCAGATCGGCCGGCACGCCCAGTGAACGCAGGCTTTGCGCGACCACTTGGCTGAACACCGGGCCGGCCACCGCGCCACCGAAGTAGACGCCGTTGGTCGGCTCATCCACCATCACCGCCACGATGATGCGGGGGTTGCTGATCGGTGCCAGACCGACAAACCAGGAGCGGTACTTGCGGCTGGCATAGCCCTTGCCTTCTTGCTTGTGGGCCGTACCCGACTTGCCGCCCACGCTGTAACCGCTGACCATGGCCTGCGGCGCGGTGCCGCCGGGGCCGGCCGCCAACTGCAACATGTCGCGCACTTGCTGGGCCGTTTTTGGGGAGAACACCTTGATGCCATGCGCTATCGTGCCGGGCGGCTGACGCATCATCGTGACCGGGATGACCTCGCCGTCACGCGCAAAGGCGGTGTAAGCATGGGCGAGTTGAAACAGCGAAGCAGACAAGCCGTAGCCGTAAGCCATCGTCGCTTGCTCGATCGGACGCCAGCTCTTGTACGGGCGCAGCTTGCCGGTAATCGCACCTGGGAAGTTGATCTGCGGGCGCTGACCCAGACCGATGGCGGTGAACACCTCGTACATTTCGCGCGGCTGCATCGTCATCGCCAAGCGCACCACGCCGATGTTGCTGGACTTCTGGATCACCTGCGAGACGGTCAAATCGCCGTGCGGATGAGCGTCGGTGGGGGACCAACCGCTGACCACCACGCTGCGCGGGCTGGTGCTGAGCAGGGTATCCGGCGTGACGCGGCCAGTCTCCAGCGCGTGCGCGACGATGAAGGGCTTCATCGTCGAACCGGGCTCGAAGATGTCGGTCAGCGCGCGGTTGCGCAACTGGTTGCCGCTGAGGTTTCGGCGGTCAGCCGGGTTGTAGCTGGGGAAGTTGGCCAGCGCCAGCACTTCACCGGACTGCACATCGATCACCACCACCGAGCCGGCCTTGGCCTTGTGCTCGGCCACCGCGTCGCGGATACGTTGGTAGGCGAAGAACTGCACCTTGGAATCGACCGACAGGTCGATGTCGCGGCCGTTCACCGCCGGGACGCGTTCACCGATGTCCTCGACCACGCGGCCCAGACGGTCGCGCACGACCGAACGGCTGCCGTCACGCCCGACCAGGTCTTTCTGGAAGGCCAGCTCGATGCCCTCTTGGCCGCGCTCTTCGATATTGGTGAAGCCCACCACATGGGCGGCTGACTCGCCTTCCGGGTATTTGCGCTTGTACTCGCGGTCCTGAAACACGCCCTTCAGCCCCAGCGCCTTGATCTGTGCGGCGGTGTCGTCATCGGACTGGCGGCGCAACCAGACAAACCGGGTGGCCGGGTCGAGCTTGCGCTCCAGCTCGGCGGGGCTCCAGCCAAGAATCTTCGCCAAGGCCTTGCGCTTGACCGGATCGGCGTCGACCTCTTTCGGAATCGCCCAGACCGAGGGCACGGCCACGCTGGCAGCCAGCACTTGGCCGCTGCGATCATTGATCCGGCCCCGGCTCGCGGGCAGCTCGACCGTGTGGACGTAGCGGGCTTCGCCCTGCTTTTGGTAGAACTCGGTACCGATCACCTGGATGTAAAGCGCCCGGCACAGCAGACCGGCAAACGCCAAGCCGACCAGCGCCACCAGAAACCGGGAGCGCCACGGCGGTGTCTTGGACGCCAACAAAGGACTGGTGGAATAGTTCACGCTGCGCGTGCCGGCCGACAGCGCCGCCTTCGGGTTCTTGCTCGGGCGCAACTTGGCACCGGGGCGCGGCGCGCCCTCGGCTTGGGCCTTGTTCTGGCCCTTGCTCTTGCTCCTGCTCGTGCCCCCACCCAGCCAGCTCACCGGCTTGCCCCCGTTGCTGGGACCGCCGGCTTGTCGTCAAGGCTTTGACTGACCGCAGGCGTGATGGAGCGCATGTGCAGGCGCTCGCGCGCCACCTGTTCGACGCGCAGATTGGTCGCTTGCGCGTGCCGGTCGGCCTGCAAGCGCTGGCTGTCGGACTCCAGGCGGCGGGCTTCAGCCTGCGCGCGGTCCACCTCGGTGAACAGACGACGCGCCTCGTAAGCACTGCGCACCAGCACCATGCCGCTGGCCAGCACGGCCAACAGCAGCAGCAAATTGATGCGGCTCACGCCCGCCCCCGACAAGCGGGAACTGGCGCAGCGCGGGTCGCTA
>JBIIVZ010000233.1:0-4493 GCA_044339175.1 Roseateles sp. | reverse complement strand
GCAAGTCCGCCGGCAACTCGGCCACCAGATTGGTGAAAAAATAGGGCTGGTAGCCATTGCTGCCGCTAATGCGCAGCACCACGATATCGCCGCCATTGACGATGGGGTAGGCGCGCTGAGTAAAGGCTGTGTTGACCTCGGCACCGCCGCCCATCAAGAGCACGGCCGGCCCGCCGACGGGCGGCTTGTTGGACTGCATGCGCTGGCCGTCGAAGTAGGTGAGCAGATTGGACGGCATGCCGGGTCGTCCATCGGCCGGAGGGCCGGTCGTCACCAGCGGCGCGGGGCCGGTGGCGACTTCGATGCGGTCCACCAGTGGCGCCTGATTGTTGCCGCCATTGGGGAAGTTGCCGCTCAGGCCCAGGCTCAGGTGCGTGATGACGCGGGCATTGCCGCCCGCATCGAGCGGGCCGGTCTGCGAGAAGGCCTCGCCGCCGGGCACGTCAATCGCATAGCTCAGGGTATAGGTCTTGATGGCCGGCGATTTGTCGACCTTGAGCGTCAGGCTCAGCGGCCCCGGCAGCTTGGACGGCAGCGTCGCGATGGGGTAAATATTGGCCGAGGTATCGCGTACCGTCAGCACGACGCCGGCGGGCGTGGCGGTGAAGATGGCCTGCGCGACGATGGAGCTGCTGGTCGACGCGGCGCTGCGAAAGCTGAAGTTGAAAATCGGCCGCGTGCTGCCGCTGTCGGCGCCATTCTTGACGTCCCAGGCCTTGATAACAATGCTGGCGGCATAGACGCCGCCCACATTGGCCGTCGGGGTATTGATCGGCGCATAGCTATTCGCCGTGCTGCTGCTGTTGTAGCCGAAACGCAGATTGCCGGCGCCGTCGGTCAAGGTCTGCGCGATGCCGGCGGTCCACTGCGAGCCGCCGTTGACGGCGCTGACGCTGTTGGCGCTGGCATTGAGCGCCGTATTGGCGGGGTCATTGAAAGCCCAACTCTGCGCCAGACTGGTCTGTGCCTGGGCGCCGACACTGCCGAGCAACATTGCCAAGCTAGGCGCCAGAACCAGCGCGCCCAAGATGGCCCGCCGGCCAGGCTTGGAGCCACGGCCTGCTGTCTGAACAAACGCGGGCGCGCCTGCTGAATCGATCTGATATTTCATGCTGCCGCTCTCCTGCTGAGGTGATGCAAGCCGGCTGGCCCGCGATTGACTATTTGTGCTCAATAACTGTATTTCGTGAAAACGAATTTTCATATCAGGGTTTGCACGGCAGCTGCACAGGCGCTCTGCAAGGCGGGTTTGTGCGGAGACAAGTCGGGGTCGGTTGTGAAATAATGATTTCCAAATTTAAGAGAAAATGAAAATACATTTTCACAATCAGACAAACCGAAGCAGTCGCTCCAATGATCTCAGCACCCATGAATCCGGCCCCCGCAAGCAATACCCCCCGCGCCTCGGTTGCGCGCCCGCCCGCCACCGCCGTACTGGCCATCCACGGTGGTGCCGGCACCTTGCTACGCAGCAGCATGAGTGCCGCCATGCAAGCCGAGTATGTGAACGCATTGCAAGCCGTGCTGCTGGCCGGCCAGGCCCGTTTGGCCGCCGGTGCAGCGGCCCTGGATGTGGTGGTGGAGGCGGTGCGCCAGTTGGAGGAATGCCCGCTCTTCAATGCCGGCAAGGGTGCCGTCTACACCGCAGCGGCCACCCATGAGATGGACGCTTGCGTGATGGAGGGCAGCAGCTTGCGCGCGGGCGCCGTGGCCGGCCTGGCCGCCACCCGCAACCCGGTGCTGGCCGCTCAGGCCATGCTGCGCCACAGCGAGCATGTGATGCTGATTGGCGCGGCCGCCGACGCTTTTGCCGCCGAGCAAGGTCTGGAGCAAATGCCACCACATTGGTTTGGCACGCCGCAGCGCTTGGCGCAGCTGGAGGCGGCGCAGGCGGCGCAGTCCGGCGCCTTGCTGGACCACGACGGGCAAAACGCTTTAGCCACGCAGGGCCCGATCGACGAGCAGACCAAGTTTGGCACCGTCGGTGCAGTGGCACTGGATGCAGCCGGCCACTTGGCCGCCGCCACCTCCACCGGCGGCATGACCAATAAGCAGCCCGGTCGCGTCGGCGATTCGCCGCTGATCGGCGCCGGCTGCTACGCCAACAATGCGACGGTGGCGATCTCCTGCACCGGCACCGGCGAGGCCTTCATGCGCAGCTGCGCGGCATTTGATGTCTCCGCGCTGATGGCCTATCAAGGCCTGTCGGTGCAAGCCGCGGCCGAGCGGGTGGTGATGCAGACCCTGCCCAGCTTGGGCGGCAGCGGCGGCTTGATCGCCGTGGCGGCCAACGGCGATGTCAGCATGCCCTTCAACACCGAAGGCATGTACCGTGGCTATGCCCGCGTCGGCGAGCTGCCGGTGGTGGCGATCTACGCCGATGAAAATGGGACGGCCGCATGAGCGCGCCTATTTTGGACGTTAGCGGCCTGACGGTCCGCTTCAAGACCGAGGGCGGGCCCATCGATGTGGTGCGCGATGTGTCTTTTCAAGTCGCCGCCGGCGAGACACTGGCCATCGTCGGGGAGTCGGGGTCCGGCAAGTCGGTGTCCTCGCTGGCCATCATGCGCTTGGTCGAGCAAGGGGGCGGGCAGATTGTGGCCGGATCGATCAAGTTCTGCGCTCGCGGCGGTGATCAGCTGGACTTGGCGCAGGCCGACGAAGCCAGCATGAGGAAGATTCGCGGCGCCGATATCGCGATGATCTTTCAAGAGCCGATGACCTCGCTGAATCCGGTCTTCACGGTCGGCGAGCAGATTGCCGAATCCATCCGCATCCATCAGCGCAAGAGCAAGGCGGCCGCCATGGCCGAGGCGCTGCGCTTGCTGGAGATGGTGCGCATACCGGCGGCGCGCCAGGTGATTGGGCGCCACCCGCATCAGCTCTCTGGTGGCATGCGCCAGCGCGTGATGATTGCGATGGCCTTGGCCTGCAAGCCCAGCCTCTTGATCGCGGACGAACCGACCACGGCGCTGGACGTGACGATTCAGGCGCAGATCTTGCAGCTGATACGCAGCCTGCAAGAAGACTTGCAGATGGGCGTGATGTTGATCACTCACGATATGGGTGTGGTGGCCGAATGCGCCGACCGCGTCGCGGTGATGCTGCGCGGCGAGCTGGTCGAAACGGGTCAGACGCTGCCCTTGTTCAAATCCCCTCGCCACCGCTATACCCGCGCGCTGCTGGCCGCCGTGCCGAGGCTGGGTGCAATGGCGGGCAGCGACGCGCCGGCCAGCTTTGCCTTGATGAACGCGAGCGATGAAGACATGACTGCGGTCCGCGTGCAAGACCGCCCGCCCGGTGATGTGCTGCTGAAAGTGCAGGGCTTGAGCACCCGCTTCGATATTCGCCAGGGATTGCTGAACCGGGTCACGCACCGCGTGCATGCGGTGGAACAGGTCAGCTTCGAGCTGCGCGCCGGGGAAACACTGGCCTTGGTGGGCGAGTCGGGCTGCGGCAAGTCGACCACCGGCCGCTCGCTGCTGCGCCTGGTGGACGCCAACGAAGGGCAGATTCTGTTCCAGGGGCAAGACCTGGCACGGCTCTCACGCGCGGCCATGCAGCCGCTGCGGCGTGACATTCAGATGATCTTCCAAGACCCCTATGCCTCGCTGGACCCGCGCCTGACGGTTGGCTTCTCGATCGCCGAGCCGCTATACATCCACAAGATCGGCAGCCGGGCGGAGGTCGAGGCGCGTGTGCAGTGGCTGCTGCAGCGGGTCGGCCTGCCGGCCGATGCAGCCAATCGCTATCCGCATGAGTTTTCCGGCGGCCAGCGGCAGCGGCTGGCGATCGCGCGGGCCTTGGCACTGAACCCCAAACTGATCGTGGCCGACGAGGCGGTGTCGGCGCTGGACGTGTCGGTGCGCGCGCAGATCGTCAACCTGATGCTGGAGTTGCAGGCCGAGCTGGGTCTGTCCTATCTGTTCATCTCGCACGATATGGCGGTGGTCGAGCGCGTGGCGCACCGGGTGGCGGTGATGTATCTGGGCCAGATCGTCGAGATCGGCCCGCGCCGCAGTGTGTTCGAAAACCCGCAGCATGACTACACCAAACGCTTGATGGCGGCGGTGCCGGTGGCCGACCCGAGCAGACGCCGTGCCCGCAGCGCCTTGCTCAGCGGCGAGATCGCCAGCCCGCTGCGCGCGCTTAACGACCTGCCCGAACACGCGCCGCTGGTCAAAGTCGGGCCGCTGCACTTTGTCGCTCGCCACGATGTTGGCCTGCGCCCCACTGTTTAATTTTCCAAGAAGAACGCTATGAAACTCAAGCTGATCAAGCAGGCCCTCGCTGCGGTGCCGAATGTGGCTAGCGCCGGTGCCCTGACTGTTGCGCTGATTGCTGCGCTTAATCTGGCCGTCACGACGGCCGCACACGCACAGGACAAGACCGCCATTTTTGCGGTCGAAAACACTTTTGCTTCGCTCGACCCCTACGACACCAATCTGACCCTGGACCTGTCGGTCTGCAAGTCCTTCTACCAAGGGCTCTAC
>JBIIVZ010000232.1:0-4499 GCA_044339175.1 Roseateles sp. | reverse complement strand
GGCAGCGGCATCTGCAACAGGAACAGCGAGCCCACCCCCAGCTCGCTGGTCATTTCGAGCCTGCCGCCCAAGTGCAGCGCGCGCTCCTTCATGCCCAGCAGGCCGTAAGCCGTGGGGGCTTCCAACTGCTGCAGCGACGCTCCGCGGCCGTCGTCCTGCACCGACACCGTCAAGCCCGCCGCATCGACTCGGATGCGCAGCGTCAACTGGCTGGCCTGAGCGTGGCGGCCCACATTGCTGAGCATTTCTTGAAAGATGCGGAACACCGCCATCGCCATCACATCGGGCAACTCGACGCCGTCGGTGTCTTGCATGTCCCAGTCCAGCGCCAATTCGGCCGCTTCGGCGAACTCATGCGCCTGCCATTCCAGCGCAGCCCACAGGCCCTGATGGTCGAGGATGCTGGGCCGCAAGTCGGTGATGATGCGGCCGACGTTGTCGACCGCACTTTCAATCAGGCGGCTCATATTGCGGCATTTGCAGCGCAGCCGCTCGCGCATCGCCTCGGCCTCGGGCGCTGGCCGCTGCTGCTGCTCGCCCAAGCGCTTGTCCATCCAGTTCACATCCATCTTCAAGGCGACCAACAGGCTGCCCAGTTCGTCATGCACCTCGCGGGCCAGGCGGGTGCGCTCGTCCTCACGCACGCCCTCGGAATAGGCCACCAGCTCACGCAACTGCCCCAAAGCCACCGACAGCGCCTGTGTGCGCTCGCCCACGCGCTGCTCCAGCTCGCTGTTGGCCCGCTGCAGCGCCTGGGCAATGCGCTGCCGCTCGGTGATGTCCACAAAGGTCACCACTGCGCCGCAAACCTTGCTGCCGTCCAGCAGCGGGTAGCTGGAATACTCGACCGCAAACGGCCGCCCGTCCTGGCGCCAGAACACTTCGGTATCGATGCGGCAGGACAGGCCCTGGCGGAAGGCGTTGAAGATCGGGCAGTCGTGCGCCGGGTAACTGCGGCCGTCGGCATGCGAATGGTGGGTCAGCTGATGCATATTGCGGCCCAGCACGGCCGCCACGCCCAAGCCCAGCATGCGCGCGCCGGCATGGTTGATGAAGCTGCAACAGCCGTCCATGTCAATGCCGAAAATGCCCTCGCCGGTCGACTCAAGCAGCAGCGTCAGCAGGTGTTGATCGGCAGGTGGCGTGGCGGGAGTGGTGACGGGAATTGTGGCGGCGGGTGTTGAAACTGAAGGCTGGGCGGCGGTAGGCATGACGGGTGAACAAGCAATGGCTGTGCCATCTTGAGGGCGGTTCACCGAGCGGGCCGGCTTCTTGCTATTGCCAGTGGATGCACCCCGCTCATCAGCCCCTCCCCGCCGCCGACCCGCCGTGGCAAGCACAGGAGCAATTGCTGCTGCAAGAGGTGATGCGCTTGATCGGCAAGAGCTTGGCACCGGGCCTGGTGCTGCGCGAAATGCTGCATTTGATGTCCGAGCTGCTGGGGCTGAACCGGGGCCGCATCGTCTTGCTGGACAGCACCGATGCGCTGACCACCCCCCCGCCGGGGCCGGCCACCGAAGCGCACGAAGGCCGCGCCGCCAGCATCCACTTTGCCTACGGCCTGACCCGGGTCGAGGTGGCGCGTGGCGTCTACGCGCGCGGTGAAGGCATCACCGGCACGGTGCTGGCCACCGGGCAGGCACTGCTGGTGCAAGATATCGACGCCGAGCCGATGTTTCTGCTGCGCGCGGTGTCGCGCCAGCAATTGCCGCCCGAAACCGTCGCCTTCCTGGCCCTGCCGATCGAGGTGAACCGGCAGACGATCGGCGTGCTGGCCTGCCACCGCATCCGCAGCCGCCAACGCCATTTGGCCGACGACATGGCGGTGCTGAAGATTCTGGCCACGCTGGCCGGGCAGCTGCTGCAACTGCAAGGCCTGGTGCAGGAAAAAACTCGCACGCTGGAACTGCGCAACGCCCAGTTGACGCGGGCGCTGGAGGCCGCCGCCGCACGCTACGGCATCCTTGGCAATTCGCCCGCACTGCTGCGCGCCCTGAACGAGCTGGAGCGGGTCTCGCAAGCGCAGGCCGCCGTGTTGCTGCTGGGTGAATCGGGCACCGGCAAGGAGCTGTTTGCCCGCGCGGTCCACCTCAGCAGCCAGCGCCGCGACGCACCCTTCATCAAGATCAACTGCGCCGCCATCCCGGACACCTTGTTCGAGTCGGAGCTGTTCGGCTACGAGCGCGGTGCCTTCACCGGCGCGGCCAGCGCGCGCGTCGGCTGGTTCGAGCAAGCCGACCGGGGCACGATCTTCCTGGACGAAATCGGCGACATGCCGCTGGCCATGCAGGCCAAACTGCTGCGCACGCTGCAAGAAGGCAGCGTCGTGCGGCTCGGCGGCAAGCGTGAAATCAAGATCGATGTGCGCTTGGTGGCAGCCACCAACCGCGACCTGGAGGCCGAGGTGCAGCAAGGCAACTTCCGCCGCGACCTGCTCTACCGCCTCAATGTGATCCCGATCCGCCTGCCCTCGCTGCGCGAGCGGCGCGAGGACATCCGCACGCTGGCCCTGCACTTTGTCAACCACGCCAACCAGGTCAACCAGCGCAATGTGCATTTGTCGCCCGCCGCGCTGCAAGCGCTGGAGAGCCACCCCTGGCCCGGCAATATCCGCGAGCTGGGCAATGTGATCGAGCGGCTGGTGCTGTTGACGGACAGCTTGCTGGTGTCCGGGCCGGAGCTGCAGCGCTATTTGCCAAGCGAACAGGTGAATGCAACTTCCGCCACCGACCGCGCCAGCCCTGCCCTGCACCGGCCCGTCAACCCAGCCGCGCCGCTGGTGCGCGACTACCTGCCGATCCAATCCCATTCGCTGGCCGACTTGCAGCACGCACTGGCGCTACATCAGGGCAACCAATCACGCGCCGCGCAAGTGCTGGGCCTGACTGTCCGGCAGTTCAGCTACCGCTTGCGCAAGGCCGGTTGGGTCGGTTGAACGGTGTGGACGACTGTGCTGCCCGTGTTGCGCCAAGCCAGCGCATGTCGGCATGCGCTGCACATGCCGACATTGCTCGCGGGTCTCGACCCGCCCTACGAGGCCAACGACTCACCTCGAGCCGCTGGCACCGCTGTACTTCAACTGCCCCAGCGCGTCCCACACACCCCAGTAGGCACCGACATCGCCCTCGGTGCCCACCTTCCAGCTCTCGTCAAACGCGGAGAAATAGAACAGCGGAATCTGCTCCTGCTCGGCCCACTCGCAGCTGTCGAGAAAGTAGCGGATGGCAGCGGCCTCCGACGGCAGGGCTGCACCGACCGCGCTGCCGATATGCGGCCAGCCGGTCTCGCTGATGAGGACCGGTTTGCCGTCAGCGACGGCCAGCGTGCGGCGATACATCGCCTGCATATAGCCGAGCGCCTGCTCCTGCGCACAACCCTCCCAGAACGGATAGCAATTGGCCAGCAGCACATCGCAAGCGGCTGTCACCCGCGGATGCAGCTCGAACAGATAGTAGGCATCGACATAGCCGACCTGCACGCCGGGTAGCGCCGCCTTGACCCGGTGGATGAAGGCCAGCAACTCGTCCTCGCTCAAGTCCTCGCGCAACAACACTTCGTTGCCCACCGCCACGATGTCGGCCTGGCCCGCACGCGCCAGTTCAATCACGGCGGCGATCTCGCGCTCGTTGATGTCGGCATCGGTGCCCAGCCAAGCACCGACCAGCGTGTGCAAGCCCATGGCCTTGGCGATGCGGGGGATCAGCTCATTGCCGTCAGTGCATGAAAAACTGCGCACCCAGCGCGTGTGCGGGCTGACCAGGGCCAGCCGCGCACGAATCTGCGCCTCACCGAGCTGGCTGCCGGGGCCCTGACCGTCGAGGTAGGGGCTGAAGCACAAGCCGTGCAAGCCGCTGGCCAGACGCGCTTGCCAGGCCTCCAACAACGCCGCTTGCTCGGGCAGCGGCAGCGCAATCAACGCCACGGCGGTGGCGGCCGGCTCGTCTGCGACCGAGCCGAACCACGCCCCCGCTCCTGACGATAGCGCTGACGGTTGCTCGACTCGGGCTGACAGTGCGCTGCGAAGGTGAAACGGGTGGACAGGTCTGGACATCAAAAAATCCTCGCAAGGCCAGCGTTGGCCGTAAAAACCAAGGTGGGAACGCTCGCTGGCGCTCGGGGGCTGTCGGACTGATGCGCTAACGAACTAACGAACAAACGAACAAATGGGCTATTCAACAGGATCGAACGGCAACTGCCCAGGGCCACGCGGCACCGTTTCGCCGTAACCGCCCAGGCGCTGATAGACGCGCACATAGTCGATCACCATTTCGGCCGGAAAGGACGTCTGCGGGTTCGGCAGGCCGGGGAAGTTGCCGCCCACCGCCACATTCATCACCAAGTAGAACGGCTGATCGAACGGGGCGGGCCAGCGGTTCAGATCGGCTTCGCAACCGGGCTCCAAGCCGCTGCCGTCCTGCGACTTGCTGCAGCTCCACCAAAAATCCTGCGTGGCGCTGAGCTGCTCGTCCACCCACCACTGGATGCGGCCCGGCGTCCAT
>JBIIVZ010000231.1:0-4501 GCA_044339175.1 Roseateles sp. | reverse complement strand
CCAACTTGGCCGCGCCGACAAAGCCTTGGCGACTCAAAGACTCACTGCGCGCCCATTCAAGCTTGGCCTGTTCCAGCCCGACGCGGGCCAGACCCAAGCGGCTCTGTGCGGCCCGCTGAGCGGCAGCAGCGGCCTCCACGCGGGCCGTCAATTCGGCCTGGCTGCGCTCGTCCAACAAGGGCGACGTGACGGGCAACAATCGACCCAGCAAGACACCCGCCGTCACCGAGTCCCCCTCGCGCAAGCTGGGTCGGAGCCAGCGCCCGGCCAGCGGTGCCGAGACCAGATAGCGGTCGACCACGCGGGTCTTGCCGTCCTCTTCCACGCTGCTTTCGAAACGCCCCAGCAGCACGGCAGCCGACTCGACCTGCACCGGCCTCGGCGCAAAAGCCCAGGCCACCAAGCCGAGCAAGCCCAGCACAGCCAGGCCCGCCATCCATTTCGTCTTGCGCTGCATGTGGGTCTACTCTCTGATTTTCAAGACGGCCACCAGATCCAGCTGGTCGATGCGACGGCGCACCACCAGCGCGCTGGCCAGCCCGGCCCACACGACGGCCAGCGCGGCCCAGGCGTAGGTTCGCGGCAGGATCACGACCGGGAAGAAGAACTGATCCGACTTCAACAAGCCGACGACCAGATGCGTCAGCGCCCAGCCCAGCCACATGCCCAGCGGCAGCGCAATCGCGATGCTCAGGGCCATCTCACCCAGCAACAGGCCCGACACCTCGGCCCGGGTGAAGCCCAGCACGCGCAGGCTGGCTAGCTCCCAGGACCGCTCGGCCAAGGCGATGCGCGCGTTGTTGTAGACCACGCCGACCGCGATCACGGTGGCGAACAGCGTCAGGATGGTGCTCATGATGCGCACATTGCGGGCGCTGACCTCTTGCATATTGCGCAACAGGCTGGCCTTGCTGAAGGCACCCACCACGCGTGGCAAGGTCTTGCTGGCAGCTAGCAAGGCGGGCTCCGAGCCGCGCAACAGCGACAGCGCAAACAGCGTGCTGACATCGCCTTCGCCCAGCCAGCGGTTCAGTTGACGGCGCTCGGCATAAGCGTTCAAGCCCATCATTTCGCGTACCGTCCCTTCGAGCGGTAGCTGCAGCACGCGTCGGCTCCCTTCCAGCACCTCGACCCTGACCCAGTCGCCCACGCGCAGCCCCAGCTTGTCGGCCAAGCGGTCCGTCATCAACAGTCCAGCCGCGCCGGGCCGGGCTTCGCGGCCGTCCACGTCGATGACGCGGCGCAACACCGGCTCGGCCGCAACACCTTGAAGGGTGGCGCGTTCGCTGCGGTGCCCATTGACAAAGCGAACCGCCACATCGCGCCCCGACTCCACGCTGAGTACGCCGGGCAGCCGCTGCAGCTGATAGCGGGCCGCATCACCGCCGGCCTCGCTCATCCACAACATCACATCGCTGCGCATGGCCAAGTTGAACTGGGTGTCGACGATGTAGTCGATCGCATCGCGAAAGAAGTTGCCCATCACCACGATGGCGACAGCCGCCGCCACGCCGCCGATCGACAAACCGGTGCGCCACGGCCTGCGCTCCATATTGCGCAGAATCATGCGCAAGGACACGCTCGCCTGACCTCGCGACAAAAACCCCGCCGCCCGCTCCAGCACCGAGCGGCGGTAATGCCCCGGTGCAGCCGGCCGCATCGCCTCGGCCGGTGCCAAGCGCACGACGGCAGCCACCGCGTTCAAGGTGCCCAGCACTGCGGTCAACAGCGTCACGCCGCCACTGATCAGCACCAGGCCGGGTGCAATGCGGTGCTCGAAGGTCGGGAACTGGAAGAACTCGGCGTAAAGCCCGGTCAGCAGCGCCCCGAGCACGTCACCGAGGGCCAAGCCCAGCAGCAAACCCAGCATGGTGATCAACAGCACCAGCTTCAGATAATGCGCGGCGACGCTGCGGTTCGGGTAGCCGAGCGCTTTCAGCGCCGCGATCTGTTCGCGCTGCGTGGCCACCAAGCGCGACACCACCACATTTAGCAAAAATGCCGCCACCGCCAAAAAAATTGCCGGCAGCACGGTGCCCATCACGCGCTGCTCCTTGATTTCGTTGTCCAGCATCGCGTGGGACGCCTGCTCGCTGCGCCCGTGGGCGTCGCGGCCGCCATACGTTTCCAGTGCCGCATTCAACTGCGCGGCCACAGCCAGCTCCGACGCGCCGGGGGCCAGCTTGACCGACACCCGGTTGAACGCACCGCGCATGTCATAGGCGCTGGCCAGCACCTCGCGGTCCAGCCAGAAAACGCCGAAACCCCGCATGTCCGGCATGCCGGCAAAACCGGCAAAGATGTACTCGGGCGACAGCGCCGTGCCGACCATCAGCAACTCGCGCTGGCGGCCGTTGATCAGGCCCTGCAAGCGCGCGCCGGGCTGGAGCCCATGGGCTTGCGCAAAGGCCTGTGACACCAGCACTTCGATCAAGGCACCGCCTTGCCCCGCCGTCAGCGCCCGCCCAGAGCGCAGCTGCACCCGGTTCATCGCCGGCGGGTGACGCAGGTCCAGGCCGATCAACTGGCCAATGATCGGGTCGGACGAGCCGGCAATCTCCACCCGCACCACCTGCTCCAGCGTCGTTTGCACGGCGCTGACGCCGGGCATGGCCTGCAGTTGAGCCTGCAAGGCCAGCGGGGCGCGCTTGAGCAGGACAAACAGGTCGGCAAAGCGGCCTTCGGCATAAAAATCCTCGCGCGCGAACGCCAGTGAATCGACCGCTGACAAGCTGGTGATGAAGCCACCGATGCCACTGGCCACCACCAATGCGATGGTCAGCGCTTGGCTCCACATCAGGCGCAGATCGCGCCAGAGCTTGCGGTCCAACGCACGCATCAGGCGGCGCTCACCAAGACAACTCCGCCGGTGCCAGCTTGTGGGCGTTGACCTCGATCCGCTGGATGCTGCCGTCGCCAAGGTAGATGACTCGGTCGGCCATGCCGGCAATCGCCGCGTTGTGGGTGATGACGACCGCCGTGGTGCCCAGCTCCTGGTTGATGCGTGCGATCACCTCCAGCACCAGTTTGCCGGTCTGATAATCCAGCGCGCCGGTCGGCTCGTCGCAGAGCAGCAGCTCCGGTCGCTTGACGATGGCGCGCGCTATCGCCACCCGCTGTTGCTCTCCGCCCGACAGTTGGGCCGGGAAATGGTCGGCCCGGGGCAGCAGCCCGACCCACTTGATCGCTTCGTCCACCGGCATCGGGTTGGCCGAAATATCGGTGACCAGGGCGATGTTTTCGCGCACGGTCAGGCTGGGGATCAAGTTGTAGAACTGGAACACGAAGCCGACATGCTCGCGCCGGTAGCGGGTCAGTTCGGCCTCGCTGGCACCGCTGAGCTGATGCTCGGCAAAATGCAACTCGCCACTGCTGGGGATGTCCAGACCGCCGAGGATATTGAGCAAGGTTGACTTGCCGCTGCCACTGGCCCCCAGCAAGACGATGAATTCGCCCCGTTTGATCTGCAGATCGACGCCGCGCAACGCCTGCACCGCGCTGTCGCCAGTGCCATAAGTCTTGGTCAGCGCTTTCGCGCTGAAGACTGGCAATGGCGAGGTGTTGACCATGCCCAAGCGTCGCAGCCTTGGCAACGGCATCGATTGATCGACGTCAGTTGATGCGGATCAGGAGGATCGGTTCTGCCCAGCGGACTGGGCTCAATAGCGTCCGCCCGCCCCGGCCACCCGCAAATAGACATAAGCGACCCAGGCCACCAACGCGCGGCGCAGCACGGCGCGCAAGCCGCGGCCGCCGAGTTGCTGCATGTCCACCCGAACCGACAGGGCGATGGCCTGCTCGAATTCGGCCGCCACTTCGCGGGCAAATTCGGCGTCGTGCACCACCACATTCGCCTCCAGGTTGAGCAGCAGCGACAGCGGATCGATATTGCTGCTGCCCACCGTCGCCCACTGTGTATCGACGACGCAGATCTTGGCGTGCAGATAGGCCGGCTGGTACTCGAACACCTCGACGCCGTGGCCCAACAGCTCGGCATACAGCGCATGCGCCGCCATGCCGGCGATGCGGTAATCGACCTTGCCCTGCAACAGCAGCTGCACTTGCACGCCGCGCCGCGCTGCATCCCGCAGCGCCCGCCGGAACGCGTGGCCGGGGTAGAAATACGGCGTCACCAGCGCGACCTGCTGGCGCGCCGAGCGGATCGCGTCGATGTAGGCCCGCTCGATGGTGCGGCGCTGGCGCAGGTTGTCGCGCAGCACAAAGGCCGCGCAGACCGGCGGCAGGACTTGTGGCGGCTGATTCGTTGCATGAACGGGCCGGGGCATGCGCAAGCGCTGCAGCAAATTGCGCAGGCGGGCGCGCGGCTCGGTGCTGCGCACCAGCGCCAGCAATTCCTCGCCAAAATCCCGGCCTAGCCAGGCCCTTGTCCAGACCGCGCTGGCGGCCTGCGCCACTTGCTGCACCAGCGGCCCACGCAGAGCGACCGAGAAATCCAGCCGCGGCTGTTCGGTCGGTCCGTGGTTGAGGTCGGTGCGGTCAT
>JBIIVZ010000230.1:0-4506 GCA_044339175.1 Roseateles sp. | reverse complement strand
ACCTGGATTTTCAAAAACCCTCCGCCTGCACCTTGGTCAGCAGCTCCCGCCACTGCGACAAGCGTGCCAGCGGGTCGCCGGCCGAGACCGAACCGACGCCCTGCCACAGCCCTTCGCTGTTGAAACTGAAGACCGGCTGCAAATCGGGCCGCTGTGAGGCGGGCCGGACATCGGAGACCAGGTTATCCAGAATCAACGGCTCCGCGCCCGGCTGCGCATAGTAGGCCAGCACCATGTGCGCGATGGAGCGGCCGCCCAGCAGTGCGCGCACGTAGACCAGCCGTAATTTGGCCACGGGCACGCCGGCAGACAGCAGACTGAAATATTTGGCAATCGCATAGTCCTCGCAGTCGCCGCGCCCCTTGTCCAAGCTTTCCAGCGGACTGGCCCAATAGTCGATTTGGCCCCAGACCTCCTGGTCAGACCGGAACTCGATGCGTTGGTTGAAAAACCCGTTGAGCAGGCTCAGCCGCCGCTCTTCGTCCAGGCCGGCCGCACGCTCGATGGTCTGCAACAACTGCTGCGCTTCGGTGACGGTGCGCGGGCCGAACCGGGCGGCCGCTTCCAGCAGGCGCGCATGGTCCAGCGCTTGGCTGAAGCTCAGAAAAAACACCCCGGCCGCGCACCCGACCAGCTGCCGCAAGCACCGCGCGAAAAGCGGCCGCTGACTGCGCGGTAACGCCATGCCAAGCTGCCGCGAAGCCCGATCCCGCGCGGGGAGGAGCCATTTCACGAGGAGCTTGCGCAAGCGGGGAGGCATTCGGTAGTAAGTGACGAAGCAAGGGCAGTCGGGCTGCAGTCCGCGCCGGGATTTGACGATAATCGACCGAACTTTACAGCGCCGATACCTCCCGTCCGCCCGAGTACCGAGCCAAACACTTCATATTCCATGCGTACTCAAGAAATTCGCCAAGAAATTGACACCGCCCGCAAAAGCGGTGCCCTGAAACAGATCGTTATTCCGCCCTGCCCCGAGCTGCTGGCCCGCTTGCAGCACGCGATGGCGCAGGCCGAGCCCGACCTGACCGAGGTGGCTCGCATCGCCGCCGGCGATATTGCGATGTCTGCCACCTTGCTGCGCATTGCCAACAGCCCGCTGCATATGTCGGACGGCATGCCCTGCCAGACGGTCGGGCAAGCGATGACCCGTCTCGGCTTGCGCGAAACGTCGGCGGTGATGACCGGCTTTCTGCTGAAGAACACGATTCCCGTCAACAGCCCGAACCTGGCGCGGTTCTGGGAACGCTCCAGCAAACGTGCCTTGGCGATGGCCTTTGTGGCGCGCCAACTGCCCGGCTTGTCACCCGACTTGGCCTACACCTTCGGGCTGTTCTGTCATGTCGGCGTGCCGGTGCTGCTGCAAAGTGTGCGCGGCTACGGTGCCACGATGGTGGAGGCCGGAGCGCGCATCGACCGACCCTACATCGCCACCGAAAACGCCAACCACCGCACCGACCATGCCGTCGTCGGTGCGCTGCTGGCACGGGCTTGGCATATGGCACCGCAGTTGATGCTGGCCATCCGCTTGCACCACGACCTGGTTTCTCTGGGCGATGCCGGCATCGAGCCAGAAGTGCACACGCTGGTCGCTGCCGGCTTGGTGGCCGAGCATCTGATGCGCTCGCATGAAGGCCTGCCCCAGGATGCCGACTGGTCGGCCCACCACGAGGCGGCCATGAGCTGGCTGCAGATCAGCGCGGCCGACGTCGAGCAATGGGACGACTCACTGCGCAACGTCCTCGACACCGCCTGACCGGCGAACACACCGTGCGGGCCACCCCGGCGTTGTAGGGCGGGTCGCGACCCGCGTCTGGCCGACTGTGGCACTCGTGTTGCGCCAAGCCAGCTCTTATTGGCATCTCGCTGTCCAGGCCGGAATCGCTCGCGGGTCGCGTGACCCGCCCTACGTCGCAGAAATCGGCAAGCTCAACGGAACTCGACCTTGGCATTCACCGCGAGCAGCCAGTTGCGCGGCAAGGCGGGCTCGAAGAAGCGCTTGTTGCCCTCGTTGACGATCACCGAGCCGGCGTAGCGGCGGTCGGTGGCGTTGTCCAGGCGCAGCAACTGGGTGAAGGTCCAGTCACCGCTCTTCTGGGCAAAACCAGCGCGCAGATTGAGCAAGGTGGTGGCGTCCGTGGCGCGTGTGCCCACATCAGCGGGATCGATCTTGTTGATGTCGTTGAAATACAGGCCGCCTGAATAGACCATCTCGACGCCGGCGTTGAAGCCGCCCCAAGCTCCGCGAGGTGCCCAGGCCAGTTCTGCAAAAGCGCTGCGCTCGGCCACACCAGGCAAATGGTTGCCGGACGGCACAACGAGGGCCGCCGCCCCGCTGCCGCTGACAAAGCTGTCCGCAAAGCGTGCGCGCATCGCCGTCAGGCTGGCTGCCACGCGCCAATCCGCACCGAATTGGCCGGCGTATTGCAGCTCCAACCCCGAGCGCTTGGTGCGGCCGGCGTTCTTGAAAGTGGAGCGTCCGCCGGTGTTGACGTCGACGACGATTTCATCCTCGGTGGTGATGTCGAACACGGCCGCGTCGATGCGCTGCGTCGGCGACAACTTCCACTTCGCACCGACCTCGGCATGGCGGCTGCGCGAGGCGCGCAGCGCGGTGTTCAGGCCAGTGGCCGGCGACGGCCGGTAGGACAGCTCGGCAAAGGTCGGTGTCTCGAACCCCTGGCCGGCATTGGCGTAAAGGTTCAACTCCGGCGCGGCGCGCCAGGCCAGGCCCAGCACCGGATTGGTGGCGCTGTAATCGACGCCGCCGCTGTCGTCCGGGTTGCCCGGTGCGGTGGGGCTGGTGGTGCGCGGCGCGACGATGAAATGGTCGATATTGTTGAACTTGACGCGGCTGCTGCGCAGGCCGGCGGTGGCCGTCCACTGCGTTGTCAGGTCGAACGCGGCTTGGGCAAAGAAGTCCTGGTTCTGGACGCTGTTGCTCTCATTGCGCTTCAGTGCACCGGCGACGCCGCCCGAGTTGATGAAGCCCTGGCGATCTTCGTTCAGACGGTCCAGGTCAACGCCGCCGGTCAGCCGCAAGGTCTGGCCGGAATCGAGCTTGATGCTGTGGGCCAATTGCACACCCAAGCCACCGTACTGGCGTTCCAGCTTGACGATGCCGCCGCTGGAGGTGTCCGAGGTTTGCGCTGACAGCGGCAACCCCAGCGCGTTGTCCAACTGCCGTGCGCCGGCATACAGGCGGGCGGTCAGCAGCGTGGCGGCACCCAAGCGCTGCTCCAGCACGACACCGGCTTGCTGCTGCGCGACCGTCTTGCGTGAATCCTGGCTGTTGGCAATCGGCGTCACTTGGCGGGGGTTGATCTCAAAGTCGGTCAAGGTCAGGCCGAGCGGGTCTTTCGACAGTGGCTGATCGAGGATATTGAGGACAAAGCTGATGCGCCCGTCATTGCCCAACTCATGCACCCACTTGCCATTGAACTGCGAGCGGCGGGCTTCGCTGTGATCGCGGTAGCCGTCGGTGTTGAACTGCGAGACATCGAGCGTCAGCGCGTCCACCGCGTTGCTGGCGGAGAACTTGAGGCCGCTGCGGCTCTGGCCGTAAGGGCCGGCGGCGTAGCTGAACTCGGCCGTCGGTATCGGCGTGCCGGCGTCGGTGAAGATCTGCACCACACCGCCCGCCGCGTTGCCGTAGAGCTGGGCCAGCGGCCCACGCAGCACTTCGATGCGCGAGGTTGAACCCAGCGCGATATTGGACGCTTGGCCCTGGCCATCGGGCATGGTGGCTGGGATACCGTCAACAATCAGTCGCACGCCGCGGATACCGAAGGTCGACCGGGCACCGAAACCACGGATCGACAACTGCAAGTCCTGCGCATAGTTCTGCCGGTTCAGCACCGTGACGCCGGGCACCCGGTTCAACACTTCGGACAAATTGACCTGCATGCCGCCGTTGTCAATCACCTCGCGGGTGATCGCGGTGATGGCGGCGGGCGCATCAAAGCTGGACTGGCGCGAGCGCTCGACGCTGACCACGACAGGGTCGAGCTGAATCGGTGCGGCTTCAACAGCCTGAGCTTGCGCGGCGGCGGTCGTCGCCGAGGCGATGGCGCTGAGCAGCAGCAGCGCGGGGGGAAAGGGAGTGCGCATCGCGGTTTTCAATTTTTTCTTCTGGGACATCACAGTTTTTCTTTGAGCTCAATTTGCTGCGAAGAATACCAAAGCGCCAAGTTCTGGATGTCGTCGTCGGTCAGCGGTTTGGCGATCAGCGTCATCATTTCGTGCACGCGCCGGCCGCTGCGGTAGTGCTTCAACTGCTCGCTCAAATAGACCTCGGGTTGGCCCGCCAGATTGGGCGTGTTGGCCATGGTGGCCAAGCCCTGTGCGCCGTGGCAAGTCGCGCACATCTGTGCTTTTTGCCGACCGGCTTGCAAATCGGCGTGCGCCGCACTCCAGCCTGACAAAGCGGCGGCAACCAGCGTGGGAACAAACCAGGCCTTGGCGGCGAATTTCGGCATCGGACTTTTCTCGTGAACTCAATAGAAAAGC
>JBIIVZ010000229.1:0-4529 GCA_044339175.1 Roseateles sp. | reverse complement strand
GAGAAGCAACGCAGACAGCGTGCCGTAGCGCGGCTCAATCGGCTGCGTAGCGCTCTCACCCATTGGGTGAAGGTGGGCGGACAGAGAAATCTCAATAGACATGCGGCCTCCGAGGCGGTGGGCAGCGGTCAACTGCTGAATTTAGGTTCAGTGCGCGCGAACCCAGGCCAGGCCTTCTGCGGTGGCATAACGCATGGCAGCGCGCTGGCTCAGGAAGCTCGGCGTGAAGCGCATCACGCGGTCATGGCTTGCCATGCCGCGGCCGGAGCGAATCGAGACCGACGCGGCAAAGCTGCCATCGGCTTGGGGTTTGATCATGGGTGAGACAAGATATTTGCCCACCTCAATGCTGTTTTTAGTTTGCATTTTTCTGAGAGAGGTGTGCGCAGCAACAATATTGCGGCAGCGCGGTACGGCGAAGGGAGTTTTGACTGTTCGTTGGGGGTACGAACAGTTGATCGTGAGTCTTCGAGGCCTCAAACGATGGGTTTGGCTTGGCGTCGGGATGAGAATCCGTCGCGAGGTGCCTGGCTTTGGAGCCGACCTGTTGTTCTTCGTTTGCCGTGACTTGTAATTATGTTGGCAAACTGAAACGGTTGATTCATTGAAACTCAATGAACCGGATGGGTTTTGTTGGGAGCAAAACCGTGACATTCAACCAATCAAGGTTGCGTGCCGGACTAAGAGTAATTCTTGACGATATTCAAAATAGACAAAAGGGCTGACGCTTGCGCATCAACCCTTTTTAGTGGCAGCGCTTGCGCGCCGCCCCGAGCCAATTACAGGCCGCGGATGTTCGAAGCTTGCAGACCCTTGGGGCCTTGCTTGACTTCAAACTCAACTTTTTGGTTCTCAGCCAACGTGCGGAAGCCGCCGTTGTTGCGGATTTCGCTGTGGTGAGCGAACAGGTCTTTGCTGCCGTCTTCAGGCGTGATGAAACCAAAGCCCTTGCCGTCGTCAAACCACTTTACGGTACCAGTTTGGATAGTCATGATTGTTCCTTTTGAAACTATTAAAAACACTCCGCGACCAAATGGTCAACGGAGACAGAAACACTCAAGAACAGTCAAACTGGGAGTTGAAACTGAAGCGAGCCGGTCGCGAACGTACTGCGGTGGCTGCAGATTGAAGACCTTGAAGAAACGGTCTTGTGCGTATCTATGCCAAAAGTGTAGCACGGATTAACTCGACTGCCAATGCCGCTCGAAACAAAACTGTAACAACGCCGTGCTGCGCTGCCGTTGGACTGTGCTGCACGGCGGTGCTGGCCTTTGCTTCAAACCGCCGTCACGCTGACCGCCACGCCGCTGAGCACCGCATTGCCCGACAGCGGGTCGCGCTGCTCACCGTCCAGCAGCGCGTTCATATTGATGCCCGGCCGGGCGCTGGCCACTTGCAAGCGGCTGCCCGGCAAATCATGGCCCCAGCCGTGCGGCAAGCTGACGACTCCGGGCATCAGGTCGGCGCTGATCGCTACTTGCGCGAGCAACTCTCCCAAGGCGGTGCTGACGCGCGCCGCGCCGCCGCTTTGCAAACCGAGCCGTTCCGCATCGACCGGGTTGACCAGCAAGGTGCAGCGCTCCGGCCCTTTGGCCAGCACCGGCAGGTTGTGCATCCAGCTGTTGCCCGAGCGCATGTCGCGCCGGCCAATCAAGATCATGGTCGTGACCGACGGCGTTTGCTGCAGCGCGGCATCGACAAAGGCCAAGTCGGCCAGCAAGGACGGCGGAGCCAGCTCGATCCGGCCCGACGGCGTGCGCAGCAGTTCCGGCACGCGGGGCTGCAATTCGCCCAGGTCGATACCTCCTGGAGCCGCTTTGACCTGGGCCAAATTGAGGCCAGCCGGCTTCAAGCCGAACTGGTCGCCGTAGGGCCCAGTGCGCAGCGCCAGATCGACCAAGCGCTCCGGGCCGCGCTGCGGGGCCAGTTGCTCCATCACGGCCGCCGCCTGCACGCCAGCGAAGCGCCGCACTTCCGCCGTCACGGCAGCGTCATCCATCTCGCCCACATCGGCGCGCCAGTCTTGGCCCGCCACCAGTGCAGCCAATCGTTGAATCGTTTCCCATTCCTCCGGCTGATCGGCCGCTTTCGCGAACACCGGGCCTGAAAAGCGGGCGTGGTTGCGCCAGGACAGTTGCGGGAAGGCCATGTCGTAATGCAGGTCTTCCAGCGGCGACAAGCCGGGCAAAATGACGTCGGCGTGGCGGCTGGTCTCGTTCAAATAGATGTCCAAGCTGAGCATGAAGTCGAGCGAGTCCAGCGCTTTCGACAGGCGCTGGCCATTCGGTGCCGACAGCACCGGGTTGCTGGCGATGGTGATCAGCGCGCGCACTTGTCCAGTGCCGGCGGTTTCTATCTCCTCGCTCAAGCAGTTCATCGGCAACTCGCCGAAGACCTCGGGTGCGCCGCTGACGCGACTGACGCGGCGACCGGTCGTGATGCCGCGACCGCTGCCGGGCTGGCCCACCGTGTTGGCGGCAAAGGCCGCTGCTTTCGGGAACATCGCGCCGCCCACCGCGTCCAAGTGACCGGTCAAGATGTTCAGCACATCGATCAGCCAACTGTTGAGCGTGCCGAAGCGCTGCACGCAGGTGCCGATGCGGCCGTAGATCGAGGCCCGCTCGGTGGCGGCCAAATCGCGCGCCAAACGGCGTTGCGCTTCGGCGCTGATACCGGCCCCGGCCGCCATCCGCTCCGGGCTGTAGGGCAGCACGGCGGCTCGCAAGTCGTCCAAGCCGTTCACATGGCCGGCCAGGTGCTTGAGCTGCAGCAGGTTTTCGTCGAACAAGGTGTGCACCATGCCGAGCAGCAAGAAGACATCGCCGCCGGGCTGAATCGGCAGATATTCATCGGCGGCATGGGCTGTCTCGGTGCGCCTGGGGTCGATGACGACGATGCGGCCGCCGCGCTCGCGCATCGCTTTGGCCTTGCCTCGGTAGTCGGGCACGGTCCACAGGCTGCCGTTGCTGACCATCGGGTTGGCACCCAGAATGATCAACAGATCGCTGCGCGGCAGGTCCGGCACCGGGATGCTCAGCCAGTGGCCGTACATCAAGCCGGAGCTGAGCTGCTTGGGCATCTGGTCCAGCGTCGAGGCCGAAAAGACATTGCGCGTGCCGAGCGCCCGGGCCAAGCGCGGGAAGTAAGCCAGCAAGCTGATCTTGTGCGCGGCCGGGTTGCCGATAGCCGCCGCTACCGCGTCCGGGCCGTGAGTTGCAATCACCGGCAGCAAGCGCCGCTCGATCTCGCTGAACGCCTCGTCCCACGTGGCGGTGACGAACTGGCCGTCGCGCTTGATCAGCGGTTGGCGCAGGCGGTCCGGGTCTTCATGCAGGTCCTTCAGCGACACGCCCTTGGGGCAAATGAAGCCCGCGCTGAACACATCATCCACGGCACCGCGAATGCTGATCACCTGCGCGCCCTCGGTGCGTATCTCCAGCCCGCAACAGGCCTCGCATAAGGGGCAGATGCGGTAGTGAGTTGCTTGTTCAGCCATGGAACTTGTCTCCGGTATCCGGTCTATTGGCTGATGATTGTGGCGCTGCAAGCCGCGCCAACGGGTCAAGTTGGCGACATCCCGAGGCGAGTCAAGTCACGCGCTGACAGCCAGCATCACCGCCGAGGCCTTGAAGACGGCGCTGGCCGGCTGACCGACGGCCAAGTCCATCGCCTCGACCGCGTCATTCGTCAGGCTGGCGGTGATGACCACACCGCCGGGCAGCGTCAGGCCGACCAGTGACGACACCGCGCCACGGGCGACGCGCGAGATGGTGCCGGCCAACTGGTTGCTGGCTGAGAGCCTGAAGCCGGCAAAGTCGCCCACCAGCACCACGCTCGATGCTTTTACCAGCGCCATCGCCTCCTGGCCGGTGTGCAGTGCCAGTTCTTGTGCGGCGCGGCTGCTGAGCGCGGCGGTGAGGGTCTGGCCGCCGCGCAGGCTCAAGCGCACTTCGGTCGTCACCGGGCCGACGGTGAGGCTGGCAATGTTGCCGACGAATTGGTTGCGGGCGCTGGTTTTCATCGCGATTCTCCTCAGGGTGCCGAACAGGGCCGGTTGTTGGCTGAGCCAGGACTCCTGCTCACGCAAAAAAGCTTGGCTGGCGCGCTGCAGATGGGCCCAGGCCTCCAGCAGGCTGGTGCCGGTGGCGGTCAACTGGCTGCCGCCGCCGCCGCGCCCGCCGATGCTGCGGGTCAGCAGTGGGGCATGCGCCAGGTTGGCTGCGGTTTCCAGCAGCAGCCAAGCACCCTTGTAGCTGTAGCCGGCGGTTTTGGCCGCGCGGTTGATCGAACCGGTGGCGGCGACGGCGGCCAGCAGCTTGAAAAAGCGCTCGTCCAGCCGCCCGGCCAGGCGCAACTCGGCGCTCAGCAAGCCGTTGTCAGCCACCGTGCTCAGCCATGACGGTCGTCCAGCAGCGCGCGCAATTGTGGTTCGTGCGGGCGCGCGGGCCGCTGCGGCAGCTCCGGCAGCAGCCGTTCTCGCGCCTGCCCGCTGTGCAGGTCGATGTCCCGCACGATCTCGCCTTGCTCCA
>JBIIVZ010000228.1:0-4545 GCA_044339175.1 Roseateles sp. | reverse complement strand
CGGCCCGGCAAGTAGGAAATTAGGCCGTGGCTGCGGGCAGGGCGAAACTGAATTCGGTGCCCTCACGCAAGGCCGACCTGACGTCGATTCGGCTGCCATGTAAAACCAAGATGCGCTTGACGATGGCCAGACCCAAGCCGGCCGTGGCGCTCGGCGTAGCCGCATCGGCGCTCTTGATGCCGTCGCGCTTGCTCCAGTAGCGCTCGAATATGTACGGCAAATCCTGAGAGGCGATGCCTTGCCCATTGTCTCTGACGCATACGACGATCTCTTCGCCCTTGCTTTGCAGGGTCAGCTCGACGCGGCCCTTTGTCGGCGTATGGCGCAAGGCGTTCTCGACCAGGTTTTGCAGCACGCGCTCGATCAGCCGTATATCGGCCAGCACCTTCGCTTGCCGGTCGATCTCGGGGGCCAGGCACAACAGCACGCCGCACTGCTGGGCGCTCAGCTGCTGGCTTTGCACCACATCGTTTAGCAGGTCGGCCATACAAAACGGTTCTAGCTGCGCTTGCGCCTGACCGGATTCCAGCCGCGCCAACTCAAACAGCTCGGCCACCCGCCGGCTCAAGCGCTGGCAATGTGACATGCTGGTCTGCAGATACTGCTGGCGCAGCTCGGGTGAGAGCTTGTCACCACCCAGCAGCAAGGTCTCGACATAGCCCTGGACATTGGCGATCGGCGTGTGCAGATCATGGGTAATGTTGCTGAGCAATTCGCGCCTGAGTCTGTCGCCTTCTTCGAGCAAGTGGAACTGCTGCTGCACCCGCTCTTGCAGCAAGCCCGCTGCCTGCGAGACCAGATCGATTTCGTCTTGCACCGCTTGAGGGCCCAGCAAGCGCGCACCATCAGGCTGGCGAAACGCCTGCATTTGCGCGGCCAGCCGGCGCAAGCGGCCGGTGATGGTCATCTGCAGGGCCACGATGGTCAAACCGACCAAGGCGATGGCCGTCAGCGTGAGGCCCCACGCCGGCCCGAACTGACTTTCCCCCAAGTTCTGCGCGCGAATTTCGCTGGCCGCCGCGCCGCGCAACACCACATAAAGGTAGCCCTGCACGTTGGCTGCATCTGGCAGGGCGGCGATTGAAACCAAGTTGGGCTGCCCCGGCAAGCGCGGGTCATCGCCGTAGATCGGCAATTGAAATGCGCCGCCGGATGGAGACGTTAGCAATGGGCGTACGGCGCCTAAGTCAACTTGCTGCATGACCGGCCCGGGGCCGGATTTCGGCAGGCTGTGCTGCAGCACCCGTCCTTGAGGATCCAGAAGATAGGCTTCGAGAGCTGGGTGAATTAGGCCGATATACATGGCAGTGTCGGCCAGGGCACCGCTGCGGACCAAGCCTTGCGCGTCGATCATCGGCTTTGCCTGGCGGTCCGCAATATAGCGGGCCAGCTTGAGGTTTTGCCACTGGTCATAGGCATCTTGCCGGCGCTGCGCCAGGGCATCCTGCCAGTACAACATCCCGCCGCACAGGAGCGTCAAGCCGAGCACCACCACCAGCGCCAGGCGCAGGTCAAGGCGGCGCCACCAGGGCAGTACCGAGCTACTCATGAGAAACAAACGCCGGGCCGTCCCAGGTGCTTCTCCCCCACCCCTCGGAGGGTGGACGCCGCTGGGCGGTCGCCTTGGTGGCGCTCATGCTTGCACCTCAAAGCGGTAGCCGACGCCCCAGACGGTCTGAATATAGCCTTCGCCTAATTTGTTACGCAGGCGGTTGATATGGGTGTTGACGGTATGGTCATATCCATCATGCCCATAGCCCCAGACCTGATCCAGCAGCTCGGCCCGGCTGAAGGCCCGCAGCGGCTGACGGGCAAAATGCCAGAGCAGATCGAACTCGCGCGGCGTCAACACCAACTCGGCCTGGCCCAACCAAGCGCGCCGCTGCACCCGGTGGATGTGCAAACCACCGGCCCGGACGTCAACCGGCTCCGCCGATGCGGGCGTTTCGGCTGAGCCGGGCGTTGGCGGTTGGCCCATGCGGCGCCACAGCGCGCGAATGCGGGCCTGCAACTCCAGCACACTGAAGGGCTTGGTCAGGTAGTCGTCGGCACCCAACTCCAGACCCAGCACCCGGTCAAGCTCCGAATTACGGGCCGTCAACATCAGGATGGGCACGCTATTCCCCCGTTCGCGCAAGGCTCGGCAGATATCCAATCCGCCCATGCCGGGCAGGCGCAGATCCAGCACGATGGCGGCCCAGGGGCCGGCGTCAATCGCGCTATTCAAGCCGTCAAGGCCATTGTCCAGGCACAAGACTTGATCCGCCAACTCGCTCAAGTGCAGGTGTAGCAGCGCGGCGATATCGGGTTCATCCTCCACCACCAAGATGCGGCGAGGCGGGCCGGCTGGGCGTGTCGCCTCGGGCACAGGTGGAGAAAAAAGCTGCAGGGGCATTGTGTGGAATCCGGTAAAGCTCTGAGCCCGTATTAGGCCGCCAAAGCCGGAGCAAGTCTTCACAAAAGAATCACAAGGCAGCGACCACGCCAAGAATCGCTTAGCTTTTCGTTATCAAAGCGTGATTCTTTTGGCGCTTGTGGTTCTTAGCATGACCTGACCGATTGAGGCATCCATTGCGCCACATCCGGTCAAAAAGCTCCTCGACTACACCTCAGCTCAAGAAAGCACTGTCATGTTCAAACTCACTTTGTCTCACCAAGCCACACTCGTCTTCTTTGCACTCAGCGCGATGGGCGCCAGCTCGCTTGCCCAAGCCGCCATGGTCGACATCAAGGTCAACGTGCAAAACTTGGCCCCCGTCAACAGCGTCAGCTTCGCGCCGCTGCATGTGGGCTTCCATAGCGGCAGTTTCGATGCCTTCAATCTCGGTCAGGTGTCGACCGCAGCGATTCAATCCATCGCCGAAGGCGGCAGTGGCACCACTTGGCAAGCGGCTTTCGCGGCGGCTGACCCGACCGCCACGCGCGGCACCGTGGGCGGCCTGTTGCAGCCCGGCGAAACCCGCAGCCTCAGCTTCAGCGTGGATACGGCGCTGAACCCCTTCTTTAGTTTCGGCGCCATGGTGGTGCCAAGCAACGACTTCTTCATTGGCAATGACTCACCCACCGAATACCGCTTATTCAACGCGCAAGGCGGACTGCAACTGGGTGCCATCACAATCAAGGCGCGGGAAATTTGGGACGGCGGCTCCGAGGTATTCGACCCCGCCGCAGCCGCCTTCGTCGGCAACAACGCCCTGCGTACCGACCAGGGCGGTGTGGTCAATTTCAACTTCGCCGAGCTAGCCGGGTTCAACGGTTTGGCTACCGGTGCCGGCTATGTCTTCAACAGCCAGCTGGGTTTCGACAGCGAGGTCTATCGCATCAGCTTTGAGAATATCACCGCCGTACCCGAGCCACAAAGCTACGCCTTGATGGCCGCCGGCCTGCTGGCACTCGGCGGGCTAGTGCGCCGACGCGGGGCCGCGCGGGGCTAAAGAGTAGGCTGGGCAGGTCGGATGCTGCGCGCCAGCTCGTATCAGTCGAGCCGGCGCGTCAGCACCATCATGCTGGCCAGCGCCAAGAAGCTGCCTGAAGGCCGTTCTACTTTGACACTTTTGACCCTCTGGGCAAGTGCGCACTCCCTGCACGATCGGTGCAGCTTTGAGACGGATCGGGCAACGGGATCGGATAGCCCCGAAAGCGGATGCTTTCATTCGACCGCCCTGGCCGATTGGGCGATTACATCTAGCCAAGGTGAATACCCGTGATGGGCACGGAGTTGCCACGCAGTCAGGGCTCTCGAAATGTCAGGGCCTGCGCTAAGCCGACAGTTCGAACAGGCTCCGCATAGCTGATGCTCGATTCGCCGACCGTTTTGGTCAACGGCGGCTTACTGGTGATGATGCTGCCTCACGCTCCCGCTCAAATCCTGTCGGTTTGCATGTCAACGCGGCGCCGCCTCCACCATAGCCAGGCGCCGCTGAGCATTAGCGTGGCGGGCACGAAGCCGAACAGCGTCCATAGAAGACGTGCCGCTATCCCCAGCGCCTCACCGCTGTGCAGAGGGAAGATCCAGTCTAGTAGCAGATTGCCCGCCGGTGCGTTCAAGGGGGTCCAGTTTGCCCAGCACCGAGCCGTCAAGTCCAAGATGCAGGCGGGTCGCGCCTGTGTCGGCACGGGGTTCGCCCGCTTGCAGCAAGTGAACTTCAACAAAGCCGCCTTCACCCTTGGGTAATGTCAGGCGGGTCCATTGGGCGCGTTCAAACTGGGCCTCGGCCAAGCCGGCCAAGCTATCCAAGCCCTGCTTTTGTCGGGTGGGCAAATCGGCAATCGCCGTGTGCTTGGGCAGCTGCTGTGTTGGCAGCCAAGTCGAGATTGCGTTCTTGAATGCTTGGTTGAACACCATGGCGCTGCCGGTGAAACTCAAGAGCAATAACAGAGGGGCCAGCCACAGGCCCAGCGCCCGATGCAAGTCAAACGGTTCTGTCGCAATAGGTAGGGTCGACAATTCAAGCCATGCTTGATTTCCGTAGAAGTTCGATCTCTGCTGCCTTGCGAAAGGTGATTCTTCGGTTCCACTATCCACTGGAAGTGATGATGACGTGC
>JBIIVZ010000227.1:0-4554 GCA_044339175.1 Roseateles sp. | reverse complement strand
TGCAGAGCCGTCAAGCCAGGTTGCGCAACTCCCGCAGCGCAACGGACACCATGGCCAAGTCCACCGCCTTGGCATCGGCTAATTCGCTCAGCAACACCTGCGCCCGCTCCAAAGCGGCCTGGTTTTGCTGCTCCCACTGGGCCAGCATGGCGGCAGCGTCGCCACTGCCCTGGTTCAGCACCTCCAGCGCAATCGAGCGCTGCAGGCCGACCAGGTCGTCGCCGAGCGCGCCCTTGGCCTGCGTCTGCCAGTAGCTGTCGGCAGCCAGGCCGTCGATCTGCCGGTGCAGGCGCGCCAGACCCAAGCGCTGACCGAGGCCGGCATGCACGGCGATCACTTCGTCGAGCGGACGCTGCGCCGCGCCTGCGTGCGCTGCGCTGTCGGCAATCTCGGCAATGTCCAGCGCCGCAAACAGGCCCTCGGCCATGATCACCGCCCGCGCCAAGTCCACCGGCACGCCGGCCTCAACCCAGGCCGTGATGCGGGCTGAAGCGGCACTGTCCGGCGTCAGCTGCGCCCGCAGCGCAACGACAGCCGGGCAGAAGCGCGCCAGCACCTGCGCCATCGGCTCGGACAAGCGGCGCGAGCGCAAGAACCAGGTCGTCGCCTGAGCGCCCAAACGGCCCAGCTCATTGATCATCTGCGCCTGCACAGCGTCGCTGACGAGGTTGTCCAAGGCTTCGATCTGCGCCCACAGCGACACGTAATCGAACACCTCGCGGGTGGCCAAATAGGCCCGCACAATCAGCGCCGGCTTGGCCCCGGTGGATTCCACCAACCGATGCACAAAGGTCGAGCCGACCCGGTTCAGCATGCTGTTGAGCACATGGGTGACGATGATTTCGCGCTTCAGCGGATGGCGCGGAATGTAGGCACCGAACTTGTCCCGCAGCAGCGCCGGGAAGTAGCGCGCCAAGGTCTGCCCGATCCAGCCGTCCTCCGGCAGGTCGGACGCGATCAGCTCGTCCGACATCCACATCTTGCTGTAGGCCAGCAACACCGCCATTTCCGGGCTGCTCAGGCCCAGGCCGCGGGCTTTGCGCTCCTTGATCTGCTCGTCGGTGGGCAAGTACTCGATCGCACGGTTCAAGCGCCCGGCCTTTTCCAGGAAGCGGATGAAGCGGGCCTGCTGGTCGATCAGGCTGACGCCTTGGCGCGCGGCGAGGGACAGCGCCTGGGTCTGGAAGTAGTTGTCGCGCAAGACCAGTGCGGCCACGTCGGTGGTCATTTGCGGCAACAGGTTGTTGCGCTGTTTCAGCGTCATCTCGCCGTCGCCGATGGCCAGGCCCATCAGGATCTTGATGTTGACCTCATGGTCGGAGGTGTCCACCCCGGCCGAGTTGTCGATCGCATCGGTGTTGATGCGCACGCCGGCCAGCGCCGCCTCGATGCGGCCGCGCTGGGTGCAGCCGAGGTTGCCGCCTTCGGCGACCACCTGGCAGCGCAGGTCGGCACCGTTGATGCGCAGCGCGTCGTTGGCGCGGTCGCCCACATCGGCATGGCTCTCGGTGCTGGCCTTGATGTAGGTGCCGATGCCGCCGTTGTAGAGCAAGTCGGCCGGGGCCTTCAGGATCGCGCTGAGCAGCTCAGTGGGCGTCAGCTTGGTGGCCGTGATGCCCAGCGCGGCTTGCGCCTGGGGCGAGATCGGGATCGACTTCTCCGAGCGCGCCCAGACGCCGCCGCCGGCCGAGATCAATTGCGTCTCGTAATCGGTCCAGGCCGAACGCGGCAGCTTGAACAAGCGCTGGCGCTCGGCGAACGAGGCGGCCGCGTCGGGGTTCGGGTCGATGAAGATGTGGCGATGGTCAAAGGCGGCCAGCAAGCGGATATGCGGCGACAACAGCATGCCGTTGCCGAACACATCGCCCGACATATCGCCGACGCCGACCACGCTGAACTCGCTGCTCTGGGTGTCGCGCCCGAGCTCGCGGAAGTGCCGTTTGACGCTCTCCCAGGCACCGCGCGCGGTGATGCCCATCACCTTGTGGTCATAGCCGACGCTGCCGCCGGAAGCAAAGGCGTCGCCCAGCCAATGCTCGTATTCGGCGCTGATCGCGTTGGCATAGTCCGAGAAGGTGGCCGTGCCCTTGTCGGCCGCCACCACCAAGTAGGAGTCATCGCCGTCCATGCGCAGCACTTGCGGCGGTGCCACGGTTTGGCCGCCCACCAGGTTGTCGGTCAGGTCGAGCAGCGCGCGCAAATAGTCTTGGTAGCAGGCGACGCCCTCCTTCAGATAGGCCTCGCGGTCGGACTGCGGCGGAGCCTTCTTCAGCACGAATCCGCCCTTGCTACCGACCGGCACGATGACGGTGTTTTTCACCATCTGCGCCTTCACCAGGCCCAGCACCTCGGTGCGGAAGTCTTCCGGCCGGTCCGACCAGCGCAAGCCGCCACGTGCCACCCGGCCACCGCGCAGGTGAATGCCCTCGAAGCGCGGGGAATAGACCGAAATCTCGTACAGCGGCCGCGGCTCGGGCAGGCCCGGCACCAGGGCCGAATCGAACTTGAAGCTCAAAAAGCTGCGGCGTGGGCCGGCCGCCCCGGACTGGCCCACGCCGGTGCGCCAAAAATTGGTGCGCAGCGTTGCCTGGATCAGCGCCAGCAGTTGGCGCAGCACCCGGTCTTCTTGCAGATTGCTGACCTTCTCCAGCGCCTTTTCGATCCCGTTGACCTGGGCTGCAGCACCCAGCTCGTCGGCATTCACCGGGTCGAAGCGCAGCTTGAACAGCCCCACCAACATGCGGGCAATGCGCGGGTGCGCAACCAACGTGGCCTCGATGGCAGCTTGCGACAGCGCAAAGCCGATCTGCTTCAAGTATTTGGCATAGGCGCGCAGCACCACGATTTCTTCGGCCGCCAGCCCGGCGCGCAGCACCAGCCGGTTGAAGTCGTCGTTCTCGACCTCGCCGCGGAAGACCCGCCCAAAGGTGTCCTCGAACAAGCGCGCCAGTGCCTCGGGCTCGATGTCGTCGGACACACTGGCCTGCAACTCGAAGTCGTGCAGGGAAATCGTCTCGCCGTCCAGCGCGGTGACATGGCCGATGTCGATGCGGTGGTTGTTCTCCCCCAGCACCCGCACGCCCATGTGTTCAAGCATCGGCAGGCTGTCGGACAACACCACCGCCTCGCCCAAGCGGTAGACCTTGAAGCCGAGCGCGCCGGGTGCGGCACCCAGCGGCCGGTACAAAGCCAGCGCCAGCGGAGCCTCGACCGACAAACTGGCGATCTTCAGCACATCGGACACCGCAGCGGCGGGCCGCACACGCTCGCGGTAGCTGAGCGGAAAGCCGGCGGCCCAGCGCTTGAACAGTTCCAGCCCGCGCGCCTCGCCCTCGGCGTCGGTCAGGGCGTCGCGCAGTTCGTCGTCCCAGCGCCGGGCGGCGGACGCCAGCTTGGCTTCGACCGCCTTGCAATCGACCGCCGGCCCCTCGCTGGAGGACGTGGTCGTGCGCACGGTGAAGTGGATGCGCGCCAACATGGCGTCGCTCAATTGCACGTCGAATTCAGCCCCGCTGCCCTTGAAAGCAGACAACAAAATGCGCTGGAACTTGATGCGCAAGTCGGTCGAATAGGCTTCGCGCGGCACATAAACGAGGCAGGACACAAAGCGCTCGAACGGGTCGCGGCAAACGAACAGCCGCAGCCGCTGGCGCTCGCCCAGCGCCACGATGCCCAGCGCGGTGTCGTACAGGTCGTCATCGGAGATCTGGAACAGATCGTCGCGCGGATAGGTTTCCAGAATGTGGTGCAGCGCCTTGGCCAAATGCCCACCCGGCGGCAGGCCGGCGCGGCTGGTGATGGCCAGCACCTTGCCGCGCAGCAACGGGGTTTCAGACACCCGCGCGCTGTAGGCGGTGGAGGTGAACAGGCCGATGAAGCGGTGCTCGCCAATCACCTCGCCGCTGGCGTTGTAGCGCTTGATGCCGACGTAATCGGTGTATCCCGGCCGGTGCACGGTGGCGCGGGTGTTGGCCTTGGTGATCAACAGCATGGGCAGCGGCGCACGCGCCAGCGCCCGGGCCTTGGCCGGCAAGGCCGCAAAGCTGGCGGACAACTTGTCTTGCGCGCTGTCGTCACGTAACAGCCCCAGGCCACTGCCGGTCTGCAGGCGCAGCGCGTCATGGCCGTCCAGCTTGATCAGGTCGTGGCTGAGGTAGCCCAGCAAGGTCATGTGGTCTTCAGCCAACCATTGCAAAAAGGCCAGGTTTTCGCTCACCACCGCCGCCGGCAGCGCCGCTGGCGAACTGGCCAACTCGGCCGTGGCCGCACGCAGCTGCGCCATCATCGGCTGCCAGTCCTCGACGGCCAAGCGCACATCGCGCAACACGTTCTCGATGCCGGCCACCAGGTCGGCGCGCTGTTGGGGGTCGATCAGGCGATCCACCTCGATGTGCATCCACGATTCCAGCTTGGAGCCAGGCGCGTTGCCCGCCTCGCTGCGCGGCGCAATCGACAGCAAGCGGCCCTGGCTGTCGCGCTCGACGGCAAAAATCGGGTGCACGATCAGATGCAGCGTCAAGCCCTGGCGGTTGATCTCCATCGTGGTGGTGTCGA
>JBIIVZ010000016.1:0-15378 GCA_044339175.1 Roseateles sp. | reverse complement strand
TGTCGATTACTTCACACATCGCTCGTCACCTCCCCCATGAGCCGGGGGGACTGCCAAAACTTCATTTAAGGAACACTTCATTCATCGGTTTTGCAACCCGAACAAACTTAGTTGCAAATATTTTGAAGGTACTGCCATGACCCACTCCAAAACTCTCTCGCTGTCCTTTGCTGCTGCCGCGGTCGCCGTCCTGATGGCTCCGATTGCTGCCCAAGCGGCAACGGTCAATGCAGCGAACAGTAATGGTGCAGGTCTGGTGCTCAGCGCCGATTTGTTGGGCAAGAGCGCCATCAGCGCCAACCTGCCCGGCCCGGTCACTGTCTTTGGCGCTTCGCTCGGTGCCGTCACCGGCACCGCAGCCATCGGCAGCACCACCACAGGCGCGGCCTACAACAGCCACGACAGCGTGCTCAGCGCGATCGCCAAGACGGCCACGTTGGCGAACGTGACAACCGGCATACCCGGCATCGTCTCGGTCAAAACGATCACCACCGCCAACGTTGGGCTGGCGGCCACGGTGCTGGAAGGCCGAGCCAGCTTCAGCAACGCCACGCAGGTGCTGGGCTACGGCGGTGTGACCGACCTCAATCTCAGCCTCGGTTTGAAGCAGTCCATTGCATCGACCACGACAGTACCCTTTTTGGGTAGCAGCACCACAACCGTCAACGTACCGCTGTTCTCGCTGGGCTTGACCGCCAAAGAGCTGCAGACCACCTCGACGGTCAAAGTGGTGGCCAACCAACTGGTCGGCAGCAACACGCTGAACAGCTTCACCGATGTGCAGCTGAACCTGTCGTCGCTGCTGAATACCGGCCTGCTCGGCAGCCTGCCCTCGGTGCTGTTGAACAACACCTTCAGCAACAGCCTGGACTTGTCGGCTCTGGTGGGTATCAACCCGGCAGCCAACACACAGTTGGGTGGCTCGGCAGGGTCCTTCCTGGCCAAGCTTGGCCTGACCTTGACGCTGAACGAGCAGTTCAACACCTGCTCCGGCTTTGTGACGACTTGCTCGGTCGAGACCAATGCGCTGCACTTGCGTGCCGACCCGTTGAACGCCAGCCTGGCCGCGTTCGACTTGAAGTTGGGCCACTCCTACGCCCAGATCAACAACTTTGCGCCAACGGCCGCCGTGCCTGAGCCAACCACCTACGCCATGATGGGCTTGGGCCTGCTGGGCGTGATGTTCGGCGCGCGCCGCAAGAGCAAGCAAAACGGCAAGTCCACCCAAGCCTGAGCGAGCCCTTCGCCCGTCCTTGCTCGCTGAAAGCGCCCTCAGGGGCGCTTTTTGCTGGGTCAGCCGCCCATAGTCACCCTCGGCCGGCCGCATAGAATTCGGCGCATGAGCACCTATGCATTTGAAGATTTCGCCGTCGGCCGGGTCTGGGAATTTGGCGCCCGCCAGGTCACCAAAGAAGAAGTGCTGGCCTTCGCCGCAGCCTTTGACCCGCAGCCGTTTCACCTCGACGAAGTGGCCGCCGACGCCTCGGTGCTGGGTGGCCTGTCCGCCAGCGGCTGGCACACCTGCGCGATGGTGATGCGCATGATGTGCGACGAGTACTTGGTCGATTCCACCAGCCAGGGCTCACCCGGCATCGACAACCTGCGCTGGCTGCGCCCGGTTCGGCCCGGCGACACCTTGCGCGTGCGCATGACCGTGCAACAAGCCCGCACCAGCGCCTCCCGCCCGCACATCGGCCTGGTGCGCTCGGAATGGGCGGTCTTCAACCAACACGACGAGCAAGTTCTGAGCATGGAAGGCTGGGGCATGTTCGGCCTGCGCAGCGCCAGCTGACAAGATCAGGACTTAGCCCGCAGCGCCCACCTGACGTCCCCGGCCACCCGCTTTCGCCGCCAGCAATTGGATGTCGGCCCGCTGCACCAGGCCCTGCCAGCCGGTGTCGGAATCCGCATTGAAGGCGACGCCGACGCTGGCACCGATATGTATCGTCAAGGTACCCACTTTGAACGGGACATGGGCAATGGCCAACACCTTGGCGGCGACCGCTGAGGCGTGGGCCCCTTCGGTGATGCCCGTCAGCGCCACGGAAAATTCGTCGCCGCCGAGTCGGGCCACGGCATCGGTGGAGCGCACGAGAGCGGCCAGCCGCTTGGCAAAAATCTCCAGCACTTGGTCACCGACAGGGTGACCATGCCTGTCATTGACCGGCTTGAAATGATCCAGGTCGATGTAGAGCAAGGCCAGCGCAGCCCCCTTGCCTTCTTGCAGCAGCCTGTCCATATGCTGCTCGAACCCGGCGCGGTTGAGCAGCCCGGTCAGCGGGTCGCGCTGCGCCATTTGCAATAGGCGCTGCTCTTCATGCTTTTGCTGCGTGATGTCTTGAGTGACCGACACAAAGCCATCGACCTGTCCGCCGTCGAGGTGCAGCGGCAGATAGTTCAGGGCCATATAGGTTGGGGCTGAATCGGTCGAGCAGTCGAACGACGGAAAGTCGAGGACAAAATTGACGGCCTCGCCGGCCAAGGCGCGCTCGATCCAGGGCAGACACCGGCTGAATTCCAGCTCGTCCAAGATCAGGCTGGCGGGCTGGCCAATGATGGCGTCGCGCGCCATCCCGCAGCGTCGCTCGAACGCTCCGTTGACAAAGCGGTAGCAGCCGTCCATGCCGACCACCGCCACCGTCGCCGGTATCGCTTCGGCCACCGACCTCAGCGTCGCCGTTTGAAGCAGCGCTTGGCGCTTCACGTCCATCTCTGCCGCGATGTCGCGGATCACCGCTGACAAGCGCTCGATGCGCCCTTCGCTGTCCCGATGCGCAATCACGATCTGGTTCACCGGCACCACCCGCTCGGCCAGATAGACCGTCGCTTCGCCCACCCACACGGCCGCCCCGGCATTGAGGGCCGGCATGATGACCTCGGCATACAAGCGCAGCGTCTCTGGCGTGTAAAAGCTTGCGTAGTCCAGATGCGTCACCGACGCGTCGGCCCCGAGGCCGGTCGCCTGGCGCGCCGAAGGGTTCATGTAGACGATGCGGCCGCGTCTGTCAGCCTGGACGACGAAGTCGCTCGTGTTGTCGAAGATGGCCGTCAGCTCACGCAAGGCTTTTTTGGCGGCATGGCCGTCGGTGATGTCGAACATCGCCGAACGTGACATCAGGAAGCCCCCCTCGCCATCCCGCAAGGCCGTAGCGGTGACGCTGACCCGGCGCGGGGCGGCGTGAGAGGTCACCAGCTCGAATTCAAGTCCTTCGACCCGCCCGTCGGACTGGAGTTTTCTGAAATTCTGGTGGAACAGCGCCTGACTTGCTGCCGTCAAGAACTCCGTCAGATGGCGCTTGCCGATCAAGGCCTCACGCGCGCAACCCAGCCACGCCAGTGCTGTCGCGTTGACGTGCAAGAAGCGGCCGTCCGCATCGAGCGAGTAATAGCCGCAAGGCGCGTTGTCGTAGAGATCCTGGGCTTCGGCCAGGGCGGTAGCGAGCTTCAAGTCGAGCAGCTTGCGCTCGCTGATGTCTTGAAACGCCCCGACCAGCCGGATCGGCCGCCCGTCCTCGAACTCCACCGCGCCAACGGACCGCGTCCAGCCCTTGCCGCCGTCCGCGCGCACCAGCGGCAGTTCCATATCCCAGGGTTCGCACACGGCCAATGCGCGGTCAATTGCAGCCTTTAACGTAGGCTGCGCCTCGTCGGGATAAAAGTGGATGGCATCGGCCAAGACAGGCTGGTAGTCGGGCGCGGTGCCGTGAATCCGCCGGGTTTCATCGGACCAGCTCAATTGGCTGTTGGTAAAGTCGAAGGTCCAACCACCGACACCGGCCAAGCGTCCGGTACGGTCCAGCAAGGCTTCACTCTTGCGCAAGGCGGCTTCTTGCTGCTTGCGCTCGCTGATGTCCTGGCGGGAACCGAACATCCACTCGGGCGCTCCGTCCGCCCCCCAGCTCATCACTTGACCGTGATCCATCACCCAGACCCAGTGACCGTCGCCATGCAGCAGGCGCATTTCGCAAGCGTAACGGTCGCTATGGCGCTCGAAATGCTGCTTCAGCAAGCTCGCAGAGCGCGAGCTGTCATCCGGATGGAGATACTCGTCCCAGTCGGATGACAACATCGGCACTGCGCTGACTAGGTCATCCAGCGTGTGTCCGACCAGTTGCGCATAGCGCGCATTGGCCCGCAGTTCACCGGTGCGCACATTCCACTCCCAGGTGCCCACGTTGGTGGCTTCGATGATGTTGGCCAGCCGCCGCTGCTCTTCCAGCAAATCGCGCTCGGCCCGCTGCCGCAAGACGTCGTCCTGCATGCGCAGCTGCTGGCTCGCGGCACGGCCCTCGAGCGCCCGCGCCACGGCCAGGGCCAGGCACTGCAGCAGTTCACGCTGGGCCACATCCAGCGTTCGGGCTTGGTGATCGATGATGCACAGCGAGCCGACCCGGTGCCCGCTGCTCAAGCACACTGGCGCGCCCGCGTAGAAACGGATGTTCGGATGGCCGATGACCAAGGGGTTGTCGGCAAAACGCGGGTCGAGCCTGGCGTCAGCCACCTCGAACAATTGATCGCTCAGCACCGTGTGGGCGCAAAAAGCGTTGGTGCGGGGCAACTCCGTGATGCCCGGCAGACCCACGCTGGCCTTGAACCATTGGCGATTCGCATCAATCAGGCTGATCAGTGCGACCGGCGCAGCGCAAACGATGGATGCCGCCCGCACCAGTGCCTCGAACTCACCCTCAAGTTCGCTATCGAGCACGTTCAGCGCCTGCAGCGCTGCAAGACTTGCTTCCTCGTCACGTCGAAGATCGGCTGACTGCATCCCAAAACTCCTTACGGAAGCAACTGCAGCCGTCTAATTTCTAATTTCAACTCACAAACAGTAAAAATAATATTAATTTCATCAACCTGCTTAAAAAATTAATTAATTCATACTTAATTCGCTAAAAATGAGTTGGTACTTTGGAAAATTGGGCGATAAACGCACAATGTTGCTTGAAAAACTCAGCCGGGCGGCGGGCTTGGCGACCAAGCCAACAAGTCATTTGTCACGCAGCCGGCCGCGCTCTGCAACACGCCAGCAACACGCCCCACGCAATATCCACGGCGTCGCGTCAGTCACGCGAAGTCCCAGTCGAGGCGTTCATGAACAATTTTTCCATTTCGCTCATTACCGCTTGGCTTGCTGCCACCGGCGGTGCCGCCATGGCCACCGAGTACGGCCGAGTCCTGTCGTCCACACCGGTAACGGCACAGGTGCTGGTGCCGCAGCAGCAATGCACCGATCAGCAACAGCAAGTGCCCACGCCCCCCAGCGGTGCCGGTGCACTGATCGGCGCGGTGGTCGGCGGGGTGGTCGGGCATAACCTGAGCGACGGCTTTGGCCGCGCGACGGCTACCGGCCTGGGTGCCGTGGTTGGCAGCGTCATCGGCGACCGCGTCGAGGCCGGCAACACCGCCACGACCGACAGCCTCGCGCGCAGCTGCCAGACCTGGACGCGCACCGAAAACCGGCTGATCGGTTATGACGTGGTCTACGACTACCAGGGCCGGCGCTACGCCACGCGACTGGCCCAAGACCCGGGCCCCAGCCTCGCGCTGAACGTCAACGTAGTGCCGGCCAGCGATGTGATGGGGCAGGCACCGCTAGCGGCGCCTGAAGCGCCGGGCGCGCCCCAAGTGGTGGTGCTGGCTCCGCCCAGCGTGGTTTACGTCACAGCGCCCAACTATGTCAGCTACGGCAATGGCTACGTCAGTTATGGCCCTGGTTACGGCTATGGCGGCCCCTGGGTCGGCGCACTGCCCATCATTGCGATTGGCGCTTACGGAGGCTATGGCTACTACGGTGGTCGCTATGGTGGCCGCAGCCACCGGCATTGATCGCTCAAAAAAGCGTTTCCACGTCAGCGGCCAAGCGGTAACCGGCACCGCGCTCGGTGACGATCAGCGTCGGCTGGGCGGGGTCGGCCTCTAGGCGCAGGCGCAGGCGGCGGATCTGCACGTCTACCGTGCGGTCATACACCTCGGCCTCGTGCAGACGCGACATCGACAGCAGTTGGTCGCGCGACAGCACCCGCTGCGGAGCCCGGCAGAGCGCGTCGAGCAAGCTGAATTCGCCGTTCGACAGCTCCACCGGCGCGCCGCTCGGGGACAGCAGGCGGCGGGTGCGCAGGTTGAGCTCCCAACCGGCAAAGCGGAAGGCGCGGCGCGAGTGGTCGCGCTCGGGCAAGCTGGTCTGCAGTTGGTAGCGGCGCAGCACCGCGCGCACCCGGGCCAGCAACTCGCGCGGGCTGAAGGGTTTGGTGACGTAGTCATCGGCCCCGAGTTCCAGACCCATCACGCGGTCGGCCTCCTCGTTGCGGCCGGTCAGCAAGACGATGGCGACGGTGGCCCGTACGCGCCAGCTGCAGACCGTCTTCGCCCGGCAGTTTCAGGTCGAGCAGGACGAGGTCGATCGCCTCGCGGTCGAACAGCTCGAACAGCATCGTCAGCCAGCACAGCGTGCCGCGCTACGGCCTGCAAGTGGTGGTGTCGCGCGGCTTGACTGCGGTGCTGAGCGGCTGGCGCGGGGCGGCCGAACTGACGGCGGGCGCGTTTGTGCTGTTGCTGCTGATCACGCTGGTATCGCTGCATTTTGTACAGCGCGCCGGCCGGCGGCGAGCCGAGGCGCAGCATGCGCTGCAGGTGCAGCGGTCGCGCGCCAGCCGGCTGGAATCGCTCGGCACGCTGGCGGGTGGCGTGGCGCATGACTTCAACAATGTGCTGACCGCCATCCTCGGTTTTGGCGAAATGGCGCAAGACGCTGCCCCGGCGGGCAGCGACCAGGCGCGCCAGATCGACCGCGTACTGCAAGCCGCCCAGCGTGGCCGAGCACTGGTCGAGCGCATCCTCGCCTTCAGCAGCGGCGGAGCGCGCCAGTCCGCGCTGTTCGAGCTCGCCCCCATCGTCGAAGAAGTGCTGGCGCTGTTATCGGCCACCTTGCGCCCGGGCGTGGTGCTGGAACTGGCGCTGGAAGCACCCGGCGCGCAACTGCGCGGCGATGCGACGCAAGCCTTCGAAGCGGTGCTGAACTTGTGCACCAACGCACTGCAAGCGATGCCCGGCGGCGGCATGTTGAGTTTGCGGCTGGCGCGCGAGACGGTGGCTGCGCCGCGCGTGTTGTCGCACAGCCCATTGGCCGCCGGCCGCTATGTGGTGCTGACGGTGGCGGACCAAGGCGTTGGCATCGCGCCGGAAGTGATCGAGCACCTGTTCGAGCCGTTTTTCACCACCCGCCGCGCCGAGTCCGGCACCGGCCTGGGGCTGGCGGTGGTGCACGGCGTGGTGAGCGAGTTCGGCGGTGCCATCGACGTGCGCAGCCAACCGGGCCAAGGCGCTTGTTTCGCGCTTTATTGGCCGGAAAGCGTGGTGGCCATGGCGGCACCCGCCCCCCAGGGCTGAGCACCGCTGCATGACAGATGCAATAAAGGCGCGCGGTTTCGACATCAAGCCTACCAACGGCGCAGAGAACATGGGTTTGTCGTATCAACTCCGATGCGGCATTTGAGAAGGATGAACCATGAAGCTCAGCCCGATCACGCCTTCCGCAAGCCTGGCCGCGCGCCCCTCTGCATCCCAAGCTGTGCCGCTGCCGTTGGGCGCACTGCCACTCTCGGCTGCACATTTGCTGATCCACGCCGAGATGGGGCGGGCCCAACGGCCTGGCGGCTCCGTTCTTGAAGCCGCGCTGCACGGGCTGCGGGTTCGCACTATCGGCAGCCCAGGGCGCGCCAGCTCGATACCGCTGCAATTGCAGGTGGCCGATTTGCAGGGGCGGTGCCTGCATGCGATTGCCGATGCGGGCCGCTTGACCGACCTGCCGCTGCCGGCGGGCACCTACCAAGTTGCGGCCCAACTCGGCGGACGCCGCCGCAGTTACACGATGTCGCTGGAGCCCGGCACCTTCTTTCACTTGCACCTGCGCTTTGGTTTGGCCGGTCACTGACCCGAACTCCGAACCCCGAGGAATCTTCATGAAACGTTTTTTGATCGCCACCGCGCTCGCCGCCCTGAACTTTGCGGCGTTTGCGCTGCCCAACATCGCCACCGTGCAAACCGAGATCAGCCAGGGCCATTACGCGCAAGCCGAAACGATGATGCGCGAGGTGGTGGCCGCCAAACCCGGCAGCGCCAAGGCGCACTACGTTTACGCCGAAATCTTGGCGCATGAACGACGCTTCGTGCTGGCCGCCGAAGAAGCCGCCAGCGCCAAACGGCTGGACCCGCTGCTGCACTTTACGCAGCCCGACAAGTTCAACGCCTTCACCCAATTGCTGGACCGTGAACAAGCCAGCGCCAGACGCGTCAGCACGCCGGAACGCGCGGCCGCCACAGCGCTTGTGACAGCGCCTGCACCGGCCCAAGCGCAGGCGCGGCGTGAATCGTCCGACTCGCCAGCCAGCAATGGCGGTGGCACCGGCAGTGGTACGCCAGGCTGGGTCTGGGGTCTGGGCGGGGCCGGCTTGGCGTTCGCTGCGTGGCGCATGTTCAGCGCCAGCCCACAGACCGGTTCAGCGGGCACTTTGACGCCAGCCGGTACGGCCGGCATGCGGGCAATCAACACGGGCAGTGGCCTGCCGCCAAACAATGGCTATGCAGCTCCATCCACCAGCGCCGCCGGTGCGGGCCCAGCGCCGGGCTACGGCCAGCCCGCTTATGCCCCACCAGCGGCTGCGCCGTCGAGCGGCTTGCTCGGCACCGGTTTGGCGGTGGCCGGCGGCTTGGCTGCCGGGATGATGGTGGAAAAGCTGTTCGAAGGGCACCGCGAAACCAGCTCCGGCGGGTTCGGGAACTCGGGCGGCTTTGGCGGTAACAACCCGGCACCAAATCTGCGCGACACCTCGCCCGGCCTGTTTGAAACTCAAGCGCCCAGCGCGGCCCAAGAACTGGAGCAGCGCCCCATCGACATGGGCAGCGGAGACGATTGGGACAGTGGCAGCAGCGCAGCGAGCGATGACGGCGGCGGTGCCTCCGGCGGCGGCGACGATTGGTGATGCTGCGCGCCGTTGACCGTTGACCGAAAACAGCCTGCAGCCTACGCGGCGAGATGGGTGCAGCGCCGAACATAATCCGCCCCATTGAGGCCAAGCCTCGTGGGGGACGGAATGTTGAACAAGCAACACTGGCGGCCAACGCCGATCAAGCCAAACACCAGCCAGCTGGCTCAGCTCGCCCTGCTGCTGGCGCTGGCTGCCACCGTGGCACCGGCGGCCTCAGCAGCGCCAGCAGCCCCGCCGACGCAGCCCTGCCGCGTCGAAGGCGTGGCCACCGAGTTGCAGTGCGGCAGCCTGCTGCGCCCGCTCGACCCCGCCCACCCGGCCGGCACGCAAATCACCATTCACTACCTGGTCGTGCCGGCAATGGCGCGCAACAAGCAGGCCGACGCTGTGCTGATGCTGGCCGGCGGACCTGGCCAGAGCGCCATTGCCGTCGCCCCGCTGGTATTGCCCCGGCTGGCGCGGCTGAACAACCGGCGCGATCTGGTCTTCATCGATCAGCGCGGCACCGGCCAGTCGGCACCGCTGCTGTGTGCCGACGAAACCAAGCTGCCGATGGCGCAAGCGCTGGACCCGGCCGCACAGCTGCAGCGGCTCCAGCAATGCCGGCGCGACCTGGCCCAGTTGCCGCACGGCGATCTGCGCTTCTACACGACGACGCTGGCGATGCAGGACTTCGAGGCGGTGCGCCAGCACTTGGGCGTGCCGCAGTGGAACCTGATCGGCGGCAGCTACGGTACGCGGGCCGCGCTGGAATATCTGCGCCAGTTCCCGGCCCAGGTGCGCCGCACGGTGCTTGACGGCGTGGCCCCGCCGGACATGGTCTTGCCGACCAGCGTCTCCACCGACGGGCAGGCCGCGCTGGATGCCAGCTTGGCCGCTTGCGAAAAAGATCGGCCCGGCTGCGCCCAACAATTCCCGCAACTGCGCCAGGACTGGGCGGCGCTGCTGCTCAGCCTGCCGCGCAGCATCAGCGTCAATCACCCGCTGACCGGCGTGCCGGAGCGCTTCACGCTGACCCGCGAGCTGCTGCTGCGCACGGTGCGCACGCCGCTGTACGCACCGGCCTTGGCTGCTGCCCTGCCGGCGGCGCTGCACGCGGCAGCGGCAGGGCGTTTTGAGGGCTTGATGGGCTTGTCTGGCTCGCTCGGCTCGGGCCGGGCGATGCAGTTGGCGATGGGCATGCATTTCTCCGTCGTCTGCGCCGAGGACATGCCCAGGCTAGCCGCCCAAACCCGCAACCCGCCCGGCCGCGATTTCGGCAGCGGCGATGCAGCGATGTATGCCCAAGTCTGCAAGAACTGGCCGCAGGGCGAGGTGCCGGCGGCGTTCTACAGCATCCCGCCGGCCGCCTCGCCGGTCTTGCTGCTGAGCGGCGGTGCCGACCCGGTGACCCCGCCACGCCACGGTGAGCGGGTCGCGCTCGCGCTGGGCAGCCAAGCGCAGCACATCGTGGTGGCTGAGGCCGGCCACGGCGTGATGGGCGTGGGCTGTATGCGCGAACTGCTGTTCCGCTTCATCGACGCCAAGCAAAACAGTACCGCGCTACCGCAGGATGCCAGTTGCGCCGCGAATATTCCGCGCCCGCCGGTGTTCATGCCGGTGCAGGCGGCGACAGCAGCCAAGCCGGTCACGGCAACCGAGAAAGCCCAGCCATGATCGACATCCAGCAAGTCAGCAAACACTTCGTCTCGCGCTCGGGGGGCTCGTTGTTGAAGCGGGCACCCAAGCAGATCGTGCACGCCGTGCAAGGCGTCACGGTGGAGGCCGCCAACGGCCGCATCACCGGCCTGCTGGGGGCCAACGGAGCCGGCAAGACGACCACCTTGCGCATGCTGGGTGGCTTGTTTCCGCCGAACAGCGGCAGCATCACGGTGGACGGCATTGCCGTGGCCGAGCAGCCTCGCTTGGCGCTGGCGCGCATGGGCATCCTGGGCGATGCCCATGGGCTTTACCCGCGCTTGTCGGCGCGTGAAAACATCATTTACTTCGGCCGACTTCAGGGCATGGACGCCGCTGCTGCCAACGCCCGCGCCGAGGAGCTGGCGCGGCTGCTGGACATGGGAGCGATCTTGGACCGCCGAGCCGAGGGCTTCAGCCAGGGCGAACGGATGAAAACCGCGCTGGCACGAGCGCTGGTGCATGACCCCGCCAATATCGTGCTGGACGAGCCGACCAACGGCCTCGATGTGCTGGCCACGCGCTCGCTGCGGGACGCGCTGCGCCACTTCCGCTCACCCGAAGGCGGCAGCAAATGCATCATTTTTTCGACCCACATCATGCAAGAGGTGGAGCAGCTCTGCGACCGCGTCGTCATCATCGCCCATGGCCGCAGCGTGGCCGAGGGAACGGTGGCTGAGTTGCTGGAGCTGGCCGGTGAGAGCAAGTTCGAGGAGGCTTTTGTGAAGCTGGCGTTTGATACCAAAGCCGAGGTGGCCGCATGAGGAAAGCAACGAGCGCAATGAAAGTCGACGCACACCTGCTGCGCAACTTCTGGATCATCCTGGTCAAGGAAGTGGTGGACGCTCTGCGTGACCGCCGCACGCTGCTGCGGCTGCTGGTGCCGGCCGTGCTGATGGGGCCTCTGCTGCTGCTGGCGCTGTCCGGGTTGATTTCCTCGCTGGAGGACCGCGCCGAAAAGCGCGAGCTGCTGGTGGCCGGCATCGAATATGCACCGACGCTGCGCAACTATCTGGAGCGCCAAACCTACGTCATCAAAACCGCCCCGGCCGACTACGAGGCCAGACTGCGCGCCACCACCTTGCTGGAGCCGGTGTTGGTGATCGGCAAGGACTTCGAGCGCGAGCTGCTGGAAGGCGATAAGCCGACGGTGGAGTTGGTCAGCGACAGCGCCAACCAGCGCGCCGGTGCCGGACTGCCCACCTTGCAGCGTTTGATGGGCGGCTTCAACCGCGAACGGGCCAGCCTGAATCTAGCGCTGCGCGGTGTCTCTGGCGACCTGCTGCAACCGGTGACGGTCGAGGAGCGCGACCTGGCGAGTGCGCAAGCGCGCGCCGCCCGCATCACCGGCATCATCCCGATGTTCATCATCATGGCGGTGCTCTACGGCGCGCTGACCGCCGCACTGGATAGCACGGCCGGTGAGCGCGAGCGCGGCTCGCTGGAGCCGCTGCTGATGAACCCGGTGCAGCAATTTGCCCTGGTGCTGGGCAAATGGGGGGCGGTAGCGCTGCTGGGCATGGCCGTGGCCTTGCTGGCGAGCTTGAGTTTTGTGCCGGCGCAGTGGCTGCTCAAGAGCGACAGCCTGCAAGCGATGTTCCAGTTTGGCGCTGCCGAGGTGGTGACGTTTTTGCTGCTGCAACTGCCGCTGGCGGCCGGCCTGGGTGCCGTGCTGATGGCCTTTGCGATCCGCTCCAAGACCTTCAAGGAAGCGCAGGCCGGCAGCACGCTGGTGGTGACGGTGGTCGGCATGGCACCACTGGTCAGCCTGCTCAACCCGGGCGGTGATGCAGGCTGGTATTTGTGGGTGCCCGGCTTGGCGCAAAACACGCTGATGATGCTGGTGCTGAAAGGCGAGGCATTGAGCGCCGCCCAAGTGCTGCCCGGCGTGCTGGTCGGCGCGCTGCTGACGGTGGGCAGTTTGATGTATGTGGCGCGCTCGATGCGCGGTGCCGTCGCGCGATAAGGTCAATGCAAGCCCAGGGCCCGCTCGACTTCATATTGCCAGGGCAGAGCGTGCACGATTTCATTCAAACGGCAGACCGACTCCAGCGGCGCGAGCACCTCGCCCGCCGGGTTGAGTAACTGCAGATTGGTGATCAGGGCGAGCGGATCGGCCAGCGCCACCACACCGGCCGGCAGACTGATCCAATCCCAAGCCACCCCGGCCACCAAAGGCCCACCGTCGCCAAGCCATAGGGTTTGCCCCATGGCCGGATGCTTTGCGTCGCCCGCGACCAACACTTGCGTGCTCAAGTGCGCGAACTGCAACCGCGACACCTGGGCCACTTCACATAAAACACGTGGCCATGCATACACAATCCAGGCTGGAGTCATAGGTGAGAATGTCGGTAAAGGTGATTGAAAGCGCAAGCGCAACACGGGCATCCAGTGTGCATACGGTTCGGACGCTGCGCTAGCTGTAAACCTTGTCAGGGATACAACAAAAAAGGATCGCTTGCGCCTGCAGCAAGCGGCCAAACTTGGATGGGCATTTTTGATGTTGCAGGGAGGTTACCAATCGGTACTCGAGGTCAGGAACCGGAATGAGTTCAGGCGTGAGCTTGGGCAGTTCACGGCGTCGATGGACTTCGACACTTTTTCCGCCATCACGGTGGTGGATCACAGCCTGGGTCGATCCGACTTCATCGTCTTGGACAACTGTCCTGCCGGGTTTCGCGAGGCGATGGACAGCCCACAACTGGGCGGAGTCGACCCGGTCATGCAGCATTGCAAACGGCAAACGGTACCCATCGTCTGGAACCAGCGCACCTATGTCGAGCAGGGCGCTGGTGAGCTGTGGGAAATGCAGGCCGGCTATGGCTACAACAACGGCATTTGTCTGGCCCTGCACCTGCCGGAAGGTCGGCATTTCGTGCTCGGCATGGACAGGCGCGAAGCGCTGCCGGCCGACCCCGGCAAATTGACCCGCATGGTGGCCAATGTGCAGCTGTTTGCTGTGCACGCGCTCGATTCGGCGCTGCGCGTGCTGCTGCCGCCAGAGCAACAACTGGACAAGCCGTACCTGACGCCGCGCGAGCTGGAAACGCTGCGCTGGACGATGGACGGCAAGACGGCCTGGGAAGTAGGCCAGATCCTGAGCATCACCGAGCGCACCACCGTGCTGCATCTGGGCAATGCGATGCGCAAGCTGGCCTGCAACAACAAGCACCAGGCGGTTTTGAAGGCCTTGCGGCTGGGCTTGATCCGGTGAACCTAGATTCAGCAGTTGACCGCTCCCTACCGCCTCGGAGGCCGCATGTTTATTGAGTTTTCTCTGCCCGCACGCCATCACCATTTGGGTGAGAGCGCTAAGCAGCCGATTGCGCCGCGCTACGGCACGCTGGCTGCGTTGCTTCTCCTGGTGGGCAAAGGCCCACTGCGTCGGCACGCCTTGCCATCGCACCGCATCGCAGCCCACTCCGCCGCGTCCAACTGCCGGATCTAGGTTGAACGTTCCAGCGCTCGCCCGGCACCCTGTAAGAGTTGACAGTTACAAGTTGTAAGCCGCTCTGCTTCAATGCAGTTGTGCACTTCACGCACGACACCTCCCCCAGGAAACGACCATGCAAAATCAGCAAACTCAGTCCGTCAACGATCAAGCGCCTGCTCAAGGTCCTGTGGAGCTCAGCCCGGAACAATTGAACTGGGTCAGCGGTGGCGCGCCCAAAAGCACTTGGAACGAGGCCTCCGCCGAGACTCCGGCACCAAAAAGCACTTGGTAATTTCAGAAGTTTCACTGTCAGCACGGCCGGCTGAGGAGGATTGGGGTTAAGCACCCTGAACCTCCTCATGCTTTTTCGTCCCGAAGCATTGCAAGGCCGGCAACAGGCTTGGCTGGGCAGCATTCAATTGCTGCAGCCGCTGTCCTTGAAGCTGCTGAGTGCCGCCGCCATCGCGGCAGTCTTGCTGACCTGCACCTTTTTAAGTCTGGCCGAGTACACGCGCAAAGCGCGAGTCAGCGGCTATTTGGTCCCCGACCGAGGCGTGCTGCGCATCAGCGCCACGCAAACCGCCACCGTGTTGCAGCGCGAAGTCAGCGAAGGGCAGGCGGTCAAACAAGGCGATGTGCTGTTTGTGCTGGCGCTGGACAGTGCCAATCAGGCCGAGGCAGGCATCGCCCAGAACTTGACCCTGCGGCAACAAAGTCTCCAGGCAACCTCAGATCAGCAGCGACAGTTAGCGCGTACTCAGCGGCTGGCTTTGGAGCAGCGGCGGGCCGGCCTGCAGCGCGAGCTGGGGCAGATGCAGACAGAAACTGCGCTGCATGAAGAACGCCTGGTGCTGGCGCGCGAGGCGCTGGCCCGACTGCAAAGCCTGAGCCACGACAAGTTCATCTCCACCGCACAGGTACAAACCAAACGCGAAGAACTGCTCGGCTTGCGGGCGCAAGCGCAGACGCTGGAACGGCAACGCGAAGGCGTGCAGCGCGAGCTGCAGGCGGCCGACGCGCAGCTGCTGGAATTGCCGCTGCGCGCCCAGGTGCAGCAAGGCGAAATCGCCCGTGACCTGGCCGCCCTGCAGCAGCAGGGCCTGGAAACCGAAGGCCGGCGCCGCCTGGTGCTGCGCGCACCCAGCGACGGCATCGTCTCTACCTTGCAAGCAGAAGCCGGCCAAACCGTGGCCAGCGGTGCCTTGCTGGCCAGCTTGTTGCCCGCACAAACGCAGATGTTGGCGCAGTTGTTCGCGCCGTCCAGCGCGGTCGGCTTTGTGCGCG